>NZ_DEPM01000050.1:5780-12944 GCF_002358775.1 Martelella sp. UBA3392 | reverse complement strand
ATGCGTGGAGGCGCTGCTTCCCCTCATCCGGCCTTCGGCCACCTTCTCCCCGGCGGGGAGAAGGGGAAGACGGCGCGGCCCTGCCTTGCCGCTTGCTCCGAAAACGCAGCATGGTCCCCCTCTCCCCAGAGGGGAGAGGGTGGCGCGTATGCGCCGGGTGAGGGCAGCAGCCTTTCCTCTGATGAAGAGCGAGTGATTCCAAGCGAGGCCCGTCCGCCGCTCAACTATGCGGCTTGTGGCGGATATCCATCATGATCGAGATTGCACGGGCGATGTCCGGTTCGGCGATTTCGGCGAAGATCTCGTCGATCCAGCCGCGGTGGACGGCGGTGGCCTCGTCCATCAGCGCCTTGCCCTTGTCGGTGATGCGCACCAGGAAGGCGCGGCGGTCGGTTTCCTGGTTCTCGCGCTCGACCAGGCCGTCGGCAACCAGCTTCTCGATCACGCCGGTGACATTGCCGTTGGAGACCACGAGCTGTTTGGAAAGCTCGCTCATGCGCATGCCCTCGGGCACCGCGTGCAGCGCCGCCATCACGTCGAAACGCGGCAGCGTCATCGCGTAATTCTCGCGCAGCCGCTCCCGCAGATTGCCCTCCACATGGCGTACCGCCTTCAGCATCTGCAGCCAGAGGCGCACGCGCTGGGTGGCAAGGGCCGGGTCTTTGACTTCATGGGCGGTCATGGCGGATTCTCTCTTCTTCCGTAACCGCTCTAGCCGCATTTGCTTCAAACCTCAACCAGATTACGGCACGTCTTACCCGGCGGGGATTACCGCGGTCGCCTCGATCTCCACCTTGGCGGCGTCTTCCATCAGGGTGACGACCTGAACCACGGCCATGGCCGGGAAATGGCGGCCCATCACCTTGCGATAGGCCAGGCCAAGTTCCTTGAGGTTGTCGAGATATTCGCGCTTGTCGGTGATGTACCAGGTCAGTCGCACCACGTGTTCCGGCCGGGCGCCGGCTTCGGCGAGCACGGCGACGATATTGCGCAGTGTCTGTTCGAACTGGCCGACGAGATCGGCATGTTCGAATTCCTGTCGTGCATTCCAGCCGATCAGACCGCCGGTGAAGGCCATCCGGCCTGTGGCGGCCATGCCGTTGGCGTAGCCGCGGGCGGGAACCCAGCCTTCGGGTTCGAGAAACTGGTGCGGCGATTGCGAGAAGGATGTCATGCCTGAACTTTCAAATACAAACCTGATGGGCGGCTTTTCCGCGTTGCTTGTGGAGGCGGCGGGCGAATTCATACCTCGCCCCCCGAAATCGAGATCGCCTGTCCGGTGACCATGGCGGCGCGATCGGAGGCAAGCCAGAGCACGGCCTCGGCCACGTCTTCCGGCGGCACCAGCCGCTTCATCGGATTGGTGGCCTCAAGGGCAGCCCGTGCCTCCTCGGTGCTGCGGCCCGTGGTCTCGACGATGCGGGTGATCGAGCGTTCGGTCATCTCGGTGTCGAGAAAGCCGGGGCAGATGGCGTTCACCGTGATGTCCTTGCGGGCATATTCGAGCGCGGCCGATCTGACCAGCCCGACGACGCCATGTTTCGCCGCCGCATAGGGCGCGACATAGGCGTAGCCCTTGAGCCCGGCGGTCGACGCGATCGCGATCAGCCGGCCCTTGCGGCCCGCCATCGCCTTCGCGCCTTCGCGCAGCGTCAGGAAGGTGCCGGTCAGGTTGACGGCCACCATCGCGTTGAAGCCTTCGAGCGTGGTCGCGGCAAAGGGCGCGCTTTCCGACGCGCCGGCATTGGCGACCACGATGTCGAGCGGGCCGGCGGCGGCAAACAGCGCGGTCACCTGCGCCTCGTCGGTGATGTCGCAGGTCATCGCCGAGATCGCCTTGTGGCTTTCGGCAACGGTCTCCAGGGCCTCGCGCCTGCGTCCGCAGATGATCACCTCGGCGCCGGCATCGGCGAGCGCCCGGGCAATCACCGCGCCAACGCCCGAGCCGCCGCCGGTGACCAGCGCCTTTTTGCCGGAAAGGCTCATAACATCGCCTTCGCGCGTTCGGCAAGCGTATTGGCCTGCCGGCGGCCACCCTCATAGGGGGCCGGCCATGCCTGTTCGGTGTCGCCGAGTTCGACGGCGGCATGCAGCGTCCAGTAGGGATCCGCCAGATGCGGGCGGGCCAGCAGCACCAGATCGGCGCGGCCGGCCATCAGGATCGAGTTGACGTGATCGGCCTCGTAGATATTGCCGGCGACCATTGTCGGCAGGTGGATGTCGTTGCGCACCCGGTCGGAGAACGGCACCTGGAACATGCGGCCATAAACCGGCTGCTCGTCCTTGGTGGTCTGGCCGGAGGAAACGTTGATGGCATCGGCGCCGGCCTGCTTGAAGGCTTCGGCGATCTTTAGCGCCTCGTCCGGTTCGACGCCGGCCTCGCCCACCCAGTCATGGGCGGAGATGCGCACCGTCATCGGCTTTTCGGCCGGCCAGGCCGCGCGCATGGCGGCGAAGACTTCGAGCGGGAAGCGCATCCGGTTTTCCAGGCTGCCGCCATATTCATCCTCGCGCCGATTGGTAACCGGCGAGATGAAGGAGGCGAGCAGATAGCCGTGGGCGGCGTGCATTTCCACCATGTCGAAACCGGCGCGATCGGCGGCGCGCACGGCGGCGACGAACTGGTCACGCACCATGTCCATATCCGCCCGGTCCATCGCCTTCGGCGTCTGGCTTTCGGGTGTGTAGGGAATGGCGGAGGCCGAGATCAGCGGCCAGTTGCCGTCAATAAGCGGCTTGTCCATGCCTTCCCAGGCGACCCGGGTGGAACCCTTGCGCCCGGCATGGCCGATCTGGGCGCAGATCTTGGCGTCGGTCTCTGCATGGACGAAGTCGGTCAGCCGGGTCCAGGCCGGCACCTGTTCGTCGGTGATGCAGGGGCAGCCGGAGGTGATCCGGCCTTCCGGCGAAACGCAGAGCATTTCGGTGAACACCAGGCCGGCGCCACCCTTGGCGCGCTCGGCGTAATGGACGAAATGCCAGTCGGTCGGCATGCTGTCCTTCGCCTTGTACTGCGCCATTGGCGAGACCACGACGCGGTTCTTGAGCTCCATGTCGCGCAGTTTGAACGGGGCGAACATCGGCCGCCGTGTCGACTGGCTGCCGGCCTTTTTCTGGAACCAGGCTTCCGCAGTCGCCAGCCATTCCGGATCGCGCAGGCGCAGGTTTTCATGGCCGATGCGCTGCGAGCGGGTCAGCAGCGAATAGTTGAACTGCATCATGTCGAGGTCGAGATAACGCTCGACCTCCTCGAACCATTCGGTGGAGTTGCGGGCGGCCGAGGTAACCCGCAGCACCTGCAGCTTGCGCTCAGCCTCGTAATCATCGAGCGCCTTCTCCAGCGGCTTGCCGGAATTGAGCTCGTCGGCAAGGGCGGCCGCGCTCTCCATGCCGAGCTTGCTGCCGGAGCCGATCGAGAAATGCGCGGTCGCCGAGGCATCGCCGAGCAGCACGACATTGTCGAAATGCCAGTTCTCGCAAACAACGCGCGGGAACCGGATCCAGGCCGAACCGCGAATGTGGTTGGCATTGGTCATCAGGCTATGACCGCCGAGATGACGGGCGAAGATCTTTTCGCAGGTGGCGATGCTTTCCTGCTGGCTCATTTCGCCGAAGCCATAGGCCTCGAAAACCTCCGGCCCGCACTCGACGATAAAGGTCGCGGTATCGTCGTCGAACTGGTAGGCATGCGCCCAAATCCAGCCCTTGTCGGTCTTCTCGAAGATGAAGGTGAAGGCGTCGTCGAATTTCTGTCTGGTGCCGAGCCAGACGAAATGATTGCGGCGCATGTCGATCGACGGCTGGAAATGTTCTTCATAGAGCTTGCGGGTGCGCGAGTTCAGGCCGTCGGCGGCGATCACGAGGTCGTTTTCGGCGCGCAGTCTTTCGATGGCGGCGTCATCGATCTCGGCCTCGAATTCCAGATTGACGCCGAGTTCGCGGGCGCGTTCCTGCAGCAGGACCAGAAGCCGCATCCGCCCGATGCCGCAAAAGCCGTGGCCGCCGGAGGTCATGCTCTCCTCGCCGCGCACCACCTTAACATCGTCCCAATAGGCGAAATTGTCGCGGATCGACTGGACGACAACCGGGTCGTTGCCCTTGAAATTTTCCAGCGTCTCGTCGGAAAACACCACGCCCCAGCCGAACGTGTCGTCATGGCGGTTGCGCTCGTAGACGGTAATGTCGTGGCCGCTATCGCGCAGCTTCATCGAGATGGCGAAGTAAAGGCCCGAGGGCCCGCCTCCCAGAACGGCGATTTTCATATCCGGCTTCCCCTGTCGCTGCGTGTGGCGCTTGATGCGAAAATTAATTTGAATTTAAAATAAATTGGGTTTGGGGGTGGTGTCAAGCGCGGGTTTCGCCGGCAAGGACGACCGGTGCCTTCTTGCTGATCGTTGGAAGACGTCCGGCGGCCCGAGATCCCTCACCGGCGTCATCTTCGGGCTTGACCCGAGGATCTAAGCACATTGCACTACGAGCGGAGTGAACGGCTTGGCATGGTCGCGGCGCCAACTCGGAAAAAAACCGCCAACGCATCTCGCGACATAAGTGGTTGGATCCTCGGGTCAAGCCCGAGGATGACGCAGAGCGTTGGGATAGGCTGGGTCATCAACGCCAAGTCGATTATTTCAATATTGAACTAATAATCCGTCTCCTCTATGTTTTCCCTATAACCGGAAAACGCGGCCGATATCAGCCACAATACCAAGGGAGCCCGCCATTGCCGTTTGAAACCTCTCAAGCCCTGCGCTTCGGCGACTGCGATCTCACGGGCATTGCCTATCACCCGGCCTATTTCTCCATGCTGGTCGAAGTCAACCGCGCCATGTTCGCCTCCTTCGGGGTTTCCTGGGAGGAGATGATGCTGGAGCGCAACCTCGGCATGCCGGTGCTGAAGATGGATATCGGCTTCGAAAAGCCCGCGCGGTTCGGCGATGTGCTGGATTTTTCCATGCATGTGCGGCGCATCGGCAATTCCTCGCTCGATCTTGAAACCTTCGCCCGCGTCAGGGGGGAGGTGATCTGGTCGGTGCGCCAGCGCATCGTGCTCACCTCCACCGAGGATCACCGGTCGCGGCCATGGCCGGACGATGTCCGCGCCGGGCTGGAGACCTACATGGATCCGCCGGCCTGACAGACAAGAAGCAGGCAGCGTTCACTCATAAAAACAACGGGAACAGACCATGCCTCAGCAATTCCGGCCTTCGGGCCACACCGACAGCTTCGCCCGCGATAACCTGCCGCCCTTCGAAGCCTGGCCCGATCTTCTGCTGGACGGTTTCGAATATCCCGACCGGCTCAACGCGGCCGTCGAACTGACCGATGCCATGGTCGCAAAAGGGTTCGGCGACCGCGTTGCGCTGATCGGCAATGGCAGGCGGCGCACCTACAAGGAAATGGCCGACTGGACCAACCGGCTCGCCCATGTGCTGGTCGATGATCTCGGCGTCAAGCCCGGCAACCGGGTGCTGATCCGCTCGGCCAACAATCCCGCCATGGTCGCCTGCTGGCTGGCCGCCACCAAGGCCGGCGCGGTGGTGGTCAACACCATGCCGATGCTGAGGGCCGGGGAACTCTCCAAATATGTCGACAAGGCCGAGATCGAATTCGCGCTCTGCGACACCCGGCTGATGGAAGAACTGGTTATTTGCGCCAAGGAAAGCCGTTTCCTGAAAAAGGTGATCGGTTTCGATGGCACCGCCAATCACGATGCCGAGCTTGATCGTCTGGCGCTGGAAAAATCCGTGCAGTTCGACGCCGTCGACACTGCTTCGGACGATGTCGCGCTTCTGGGTTTCACCTCCGGCTCGACCGGCGATCCCAAGGCGACCATGCATTTTCACCGCGACCTGCTGATCATCGCAGACGGCTATGCCAAGGAAGTGCTGAACGTGACGCCGGAGGATGTGTTTATCGGCTCGCCGCCGCTCGCCTTCACCTTCGGCCTTGGCGGACTTGCGGTGTTTCCGCTGCGGTTCGGGGCGGCGGCCACCCTGCTCGAGGTCGCTTCGCCGGCGAACATGATCGAGATCATCGAGAAATACCGCGCCACCGTCTGCTTCACCGCGCCGACGGCCTATCGCGTCATGCTGCAGGCGATGGAGGAGGGGGCCGATCTTTCGAGCCTCAGGGCCGCGGTCTCCGCCGGTGAAACCCTGCCGGCGCCGGTCTACGAGGCGTGGATGGAAAAGACCGGCAAGCCGATGCTGGACGGCATCGGCTCCACCGAGATGCTGCACATCTTCATCACCAACCGGTTCGATGATCACCGACCCGCCTGCACCGGCCGGCCGGTCGGGGGTTACGAGGCGAAGGTGCTGGCCGAGGATGGCTCGGAAGCGCCGCGCGGCACGATGGGCCGGCTTGCGGTGCGCGGGCCGGCCGGCTGCCGTTATCTCGGCGGCGAGCGTCAGGACGAATATGTGCAGGATGGCTGGAACGTCACCGGCGACACCTTCGTGCATGACGAGGACGGCTATTTCCACTTTGCCGCCCGCAATGACGACATCATCGTCTCGGCCGGCTACAACATCGCCGGCCCGGAGGTCGAGGCGGCGCTGCTGCGCCATGAAGCGGTTTCGGAATGCGGCGTGATCGGCGCGCCGAACGAGGATCGCGGCCAGATTGTCGAGGCCCATATCGTGCTTGCCAAAGGCCACGTTCCGAGCGATTTGCTGGTGAAAGAGCTTCAGGACTATGTCAAAGCGACGATCGCGCCGTATAAATACCCGCGCAGCATCAAATTCGTGGAGGCGCTGCCGAAGACCTCCACGGGCAAGATCCAGCGGTTCCGCTTGCAGTCCTGAAAGGCCGTCGCATGACCTTTGAAATGAAGCAGAAAGTCCTGTTCAAACATTGCGATCCGGCGGGGATCGTGTTCTTCCCCCGCTATTTCGAGATGATGAACGATTGCGTCGAGACCTTCTTCTCAGAGGTGCTGGAATGGCCGTTCGAGGAATTCATCGGGCGCGAGGGCGTGCCGACGGCGGCGATCGAAACCCGCTTCACGGCGCCCAGCCTGCATGGCGATCATCTGGTGATCGCGCTTGACGTCGAACATGTCGGCCGCACCTCTTTCACCTATCGGATGACGGCATGGTGCGGCAATGAGAAGCGGTTCGAAACCAAGGCGCGGCTGGTGTTCGTCAACGACAGCGGCCGCCC
>NZ_DEPM01000050.1:0-5478 GCF_002358775.1 Martelella sp. UBA3392 | reverse complement strand
GTTCGTCAACGACAGCGGCCGCCCGCAGCCATGGCCGGAGGCGATCCGGGCGAAGCTGGAGGCGGCCCTGGAGCCGGCTGCATGACCGGCGACCGCAACGCCTATCGCCGCTATGACGCAGCCTTCCTGAATGCGCAATACATTGCCCGCGACGCAGTGCCCGCCTTCGGCGCTTATGCGAAGCGCTGGCAGGAACTGAGCGCCAAGGCGGTGGAAGACCTGCCCTGCCAGCTCGATATCGCCTATGGCGACAGTGCGGCCGAGAAGCTCGACATCTTCCCCGCGCTTGATGGCGGGCCGGCGCCGGTGCTGGTGTTCTACCATGGCGGCTACTGGCGCTCGACCGACAAATCCTGGTACCGGTTTCTCGCCCGCCCGTTTGTCGAACGCGGCGTCACGGTGGTGTTTCCCGATTACGGCCTGTGCCCTTCCGTCACCATGGATACGATCGCCGATCAATGCCGCCGCTCGTTCGAATGGGTCTGGCGCAATGCCGCCTCCTTTGGCGGCGACGAGGCGCGGGTCTTCGTCTCCGGGCATTCGGCCGGTGGCCAGATCGCCGGCATGCTGCTGGCTGCCGACTGGTCCGGGCTCGGCTCGGTCTCCGGCTTTCCGATCAAGGGCGTGACGGCGGTGAGCGGGCTGTTCGATCTAGCGCCGCTCCGGCTGACGAGCCTCAATGAGGATCTCGGCATGGATGAAGCCGCAGCCCGCCGTAACAGTCCCATCGACCACCCGCTGCCGGCGAAAATTCCGCCGGTCGTCGCCGCCGTTGGCGCGCTCGAAAGCGATGAATTCCACCGCCAGAGCCGCCTCTACGCGGACCATGTCGAAGCGGCGGGCGGCGATTGCGTCCTGCTCGACGTCGCCGGCCACCACCACTATTCAATCCTCGACGCCATGGCCAATCCGCGCCATCCGTTTGGAAAAATGGTGCTGGAACAGATCGGCGCAGCGTGAGTCAAGCTGGCAATAAGTTTAATTTTAAAGTATTTCCGGGCTCTCCGTCTAGACACGCCCCTCTCATCCCTTCAGCGTCATCCTCGGGTTTGACCCGAGGACAAAATCCCGTTCTACGCGAGAAGCGTTGGCGGGTTTCGCGATAGTGTTGCTCCCCGTTCCTGATACGCCGCGCAATCCGCCCGTATGGAGAGGTGCCTGAATTCTCGGGTCAAGCCCGAGGATTGACGCCGAGAGTGGGGCGGAGGGCGGTTCAACCGGAGAACCGGCAGAGCGAGCCGATATGCCAATACAAAACGCGCTGGACGAAAAGTGATCCAGTGGCGCCGATAGCGTTTCCCAACACTTATAATACACAAGCAAACTATTTTAAATTTGATGTAATAATTGAATTATGTCAGGTTACGCTCCAACGGCTTATCATGGCGACATGCTTAGACTAGACTGCCCCCATGGGCACGAGGGGCGTTGCCTAAGGCCGAGACGAATTCCGAAGGAATCGCAAACAACAGATAGGGGACATCTATGAAACTCAGCACTTTCCTGAAAGGCGGCGTCATGGCGCTCGCGATCGGCGCTGCGGGCATGGCGCAGGCCGATCCGGTCAAGGTCGGCCTCATCACCACGCTTTCGGGCGGCGGGGCATCGCTTGGCGTCGATAGCCGCGACGGCTTCCTGCTGGCGCTGAAGCAGGCCGGGGATGCCGCCTCCGATGTCGAGGTCGTGGTAGAGGACGACCAGCGCAAACCCGACGTCGCCGTCCAGATCGCCGACAAGATGATCCAGTCCGACAAGGTTGACGTCCTGACCGGCATCGTCTGGTCCAACCTCGCCATGGCCGTGGTGCCGTCGGCTGTCGCGCAGGGCAAGTTCTACCTTTCGACCAATGCCGCGCCGTCGCAGCTTGCTGGTGCCGGGTGCAACCCGAAATATTTCGCGGTCAGCTATCAGAACGACAATCTTCATGAAGCCGCCGGCGCCTATGCCAGCGACGAGGGCATCGAAAAGATGTTCATCATGGCCCCCAACTATCCGGCGGGCAAGGATTCGCTCACCGGCTTCAAGCGCTTCTATGACGGCGACGTGGTCAAGGAAGTCTACACCCAGCTCGGCGCCACCGACTACGCTTCCGAGATCGCCCAGATCCGCGATAGCGACGCCGATGCGGTGTTCTTCTTCCTGCCGGGCGGCATGGGCATTTCGTTCATGAAGCAATATGCCGAATCCGGCGTCGACAAGCCGCTGATCGGCCCGGCCTTCAGCTTCAGCCAGGATATCCTGCCGGCCATGGGCGAGGCCGCGATCGGCGTGAAAAACACGTCCGACTGGTCGCCGGACCTCGACAATGAGGCCAACAAGAAATTCGTCGAAGGCTTCGAGGCCGAATATGGCCGTCTGCCCTCGCTCTACGCGGCGCAGAGCTACGACACCGCCAACCTGTTGCTGTCGGCGATCGCGGCTGCCGATGTCTCGGACGCCGATGCCTTCCAGCAGGCGCTTGCCGCCGCCGATTTCGACAGCGTGCGCGGCAATTTCAAGTTCGGCCCGAACCAGCATCCGATCCAGGATTTCGTGATTCGCGAAGTGGTCGATGACAATGGCGTGCTGACCAACAAGCTCGTCGGCACCGTGATGACCGATCACGCCGACGCCTACGCGGCCGAGTGCAAGATGTAAGGTCTGATCGGGACCTCATGCCGGGCCGGCGCTGAAGCGTCGGTCCGTATCCTGTCCTTTCGCGAAGGAGGAGCGTGTGTCGCTCTTTGTCGAGCAGGCCCTGAACGGCCTGCAATACGGCATGATGCTGTTTTTGATGGCCGCCGGCCTGACGCTGGTGTTCGGCGTCATGGGGTTGATCAACCTCGCCCATGGTTCGCTGTTCATGATCGGCGCCTTCGCCTGCGCCTTTGTCGCGGCGGCGACCGGGCATTACTGGCTCGGCCTTGCCGCAAGCCTGCTGGTCTCCGCCGGCGTCGGCGCGCTGATCGAGGTGGGCGTGATCCGCAAGCTCTATGCCCGCGACCATCTCGATCAGGTGCTGGCGACCTTCGCGCTGATCCTGGTGTTTTCCGAAGGCACGCGCTGGGTGTTCGGCTCGTTTCCGCTCTATCTCAACCTGCCGGAGATCCTGTCGGGCGCGGTCACGTTGCCGGGCGGGTTGCAATATCCGGTGTTCCGTCTGGTGATCATCTTGTTCGGCGCGGCGGTCGCCATCGGCCTCTGGCTCTTGATCGGCCGCACGCGTCTCGGCATCCGCATCCGCGCCGGCGAGGCCGATCGCGAGATGATTGCAGCCCTCGGCGTCGATATCGCGAAGCTCTACACCATCGTGTTCGCGCTGGGTGCTGCGCTCGCCGGCTTTGCCGGTGCCTTGGTCGGCTCCATCCAGTCGGTGCAGGTCGGCATGGGCGAGCCGGTGCTGATCCTGGCTTTCGTGGTCGTCGTCATCGGCGGCATCGGCTCGATCAAGGGCGCGCTGATCGGCGCGCTTCTGGTGGGCATGACCGATACGCTCGGCAAGGCGCTGCTGCCTGGCCTGTTTGCGGCACTTGGCGGCGGTTCGGGCGCCAATGCCATGGCCGCCACCGTCGCCTCGATGCTGATCTATATCCTGATGGCCGTGGTTCTGGTGATCCGCCCGCAGGGCCTGTTCGGGGCGAGAGCATGACCCGCGAAACCATCATCAACCTCGCCATCTTTGCCGCCCTCGTCGCCTTCGCCATCGGTGCGCATCTGATGGGCAACGGTTTTGCCGTGACGCTTGCCACCAAGGCCGCGATCTTCGCGCTTGCCGGCGTCGGCCTCAACCTCGCGCTCGGCTATGGCGGGCTGGTGTCGCTTGGCCATGCCGCCTTCTTCGGCATTGGCGGCTATGTCACCGGCATTTTCGCAAGCCATGCGATGCAGGCGACGCCGGTGCTGACCTTCCCCTTCACCCTTGCCGGCAGCAATGACATGCTCGGCATCTGGCCGATGGCGATGGTTGCGGGCGGTCTGCTGGCGCTTGCCATCGGCGCGCTGTCGCTTCGCACCACGGGCGTCTATTTCATCATGGTGACGCTCGCCTTCGCGCAGATGGTCTATTACTTCGCCGTGAGCTGGCCGCGCTATGGCGGCGAGGACGGTCTGAGCTTCTATGTCCGCAACAATTTTCCGGGCATGAACACCTTCGATCCGATCCAGTATTTCTCGATCTGCGCCGCACTTCTTGCGCTCGCGCTGCTCTTTACGGCTATCGTCACCCAGTCGCGCTACGGGCTTGCGCTACAGGCCGCGCGGCAGAACCGCCAGCGCAGCATGGCCGTCGGCATCCGGCCCTATGGCGTGCTGCTGGTGGCTTTCGTGCTGTCGGGCATGATCGTGGCGCTTGCCGGCTCGCTCTATGCCGATCTCAACCGCTTCGTCAGCCCCGCCATGCTGTCCTGGCACATGTCGGGCGAGATCATGGTGTTCGTCATTCTCGGCGGCGTCGGCAGGCTGTGCGGGCCGGTGGCGGGGGCGGCGATCTATATCCTGCTCGAACATCTGCTCGGCGATGTCAGCGAATACTGGCAGGCGCTGCTCGGCCTGCTGCTCCTGGTTATCGTGATCTATTCGCCTGGCGGCCTGATCGGCCTGATCTCCGGCCGTCTACCTGACAGGAAGCTTCGCAATGCATGAGCCGATCCTCGACATCACCGGAATTCGCAAATCCTACGGCGCGCTGACCGTCACGGATGATGTGAACCTCACCCTGATGCCGGGCGAGATCCATGCCCTGATCGGTCCGAACGGGGCCGGCAAGTCGACGCTGATCAAGCAGATCGTCGGCGAAGTGCGGCCCGATCACGGCACGATGCGGTTCGAGGGCCAGGTGATCGACGATCTCGATGCCGCCGCCCGCGCCCGGCTGGGGCTGGCGCGCAGCTTTCAGGTTTCTTCGGTGATCGCGGATTTCACCGTGCTGCAAAATGTCATGCTGGCCGTCGCCGGGGCCTCCGGTCGGGTGTTCCGCTTCCATATCCCGGCCCTTTCCGACCGCAAGCTCACCGAGCCGGCGCTGTTTCATATCGCCGAGGCCGGGCTGAAGGATCGCGCCAATGTCACGGCTTCCGCGCTTTCGCATGGCGAGCGCCGCAAGCTCGAAATCGCGATGGCGCTTTCGATGCGCCCGCGCGCCTTCCTGCTGGACGAACCGATGGCGGGGATGGGGCTCGAAGGCGGGCAGCAACTGACCGCCATGCTTGCCGAACTGAAGGCCGAAGCGCCGATCCTGCTGGTGGAGCATGATATGGACGCCGTCTTCGCGCTCGCCGATCGCATCTCGGTGCTGGTCTACGGCAAGATCATCGCGTCCGGCAGCGTCGCCGAAATCCGCGCCAATCCCGATGTGCGCCGGTCCTATCTCGGAGAAGAGGCATGAGCCGGCTGCTGGAACTTGAGAACGTCACGGCCGCCTATGGCGCGGTCAAGGCGCTGTTCGGCGTCTCGCTTGCCATGGACGAGGGCCAGGTGGTGGCGCTAATGGGGCGCAACGGC
>NZ_DEPM01000078.1:0-12477 GCF_002358775.1 Martelella sp. UBA3392 | reverse complement strand
TTGTCCGGTCATCGACGGAAGACCGGCCGCCAGCGCATCGAGATCGGCCGCATAGAGCGTGTTGTAGGCATCGTTATAGGCGGCGTCCGGGCGCACGCCGGCCGATGGCCGCGCCGCGTCGATCGCGGTGCCCAGCGCGGTCTCATTCACCGTGCCGATAATGCCGAGGGCGGCAAGATCGCCATAGCGTTCCGGGGTGGCGGCCAGTGACAGCGCATTGTCGAAATAGAGCACGTCGAAACGCGTGTTTGCCGCGAGGCCCGAAGCCGGCTGGGCGAGGCTGTCGAAACTGCCTGCCACGCTGCCGTCCGGGGCCGAAACGAAGGTGAAGAGCTCGCCCGGCTGGGGCGTGAAGCTGTTGGTGGCGGAACCCGAAATGCCGCGCAGCTGCGGGGCAAGCGTGCCGCCCGCGGTGAACACGTTGCCGCTGCCGGCAAGGATCAGGCGGTCATAATTGCCGGCGCCGTTGCCCGTTCCGGTTCCGTCGACCTCGATCGTCGCGACAGCAGAAGAATTGAGCGTGACATCGCCATAGACGGTCAGCGTTCCGGGCGAATTGCCCGGCGACAATTCGCCGGAGACATTGATATCGCCGCGCACGACACCGACGCCGCCGAGCGTGCCCTTGCCGCCGACCGTCAGAACCGGCGTTGCCAGCGCTCCGTTGACCGCAAGCAGGCCGCCGGTGACCGAACTGCCCTTCTTGAAGGCCGCGGCGCTGGCGATCTCGAGCGTGCCGCTGCCCTGCTTTTCCAAGCTGCCGTCACTTTCGAAGGATACGAGCCAGGTCGTATCGGCATTGCCCGCGCCAACGGTGTAGACCCCGTCCCCGCTCATGCCGACCGGTCCGACGGAAAGCGCGCGGTCAAGCCGGAGCAGGCCGTGGCCATAGACCGCGTCGATGCCTTCCACGCCCAAATCCTCGGCGGTCATGAACAGGATGTCCACGATCTTCGCCGGCGAGAAGGTCGGATAGGCCTCCGTCAGCACGGCCACGGCGCCCGAGACGTTCGGCGCGGCCATTGATGTTCCGCTGTAGTTGTCATATCCGCCCATATCCTCGGGAACCGTGGAATAGATGCCGCTGTCGACGTGATTGGCCTGCCCGCCGCCGGGTGCGGCGATACACCATTCCATGGCGACGCCACAGTGACTGGAATAGTCGGCAATATGGTTATAGGCATCGAGCGCCACGACGACGACGATGCGGCCGCGCTCAATCCCGTCGGCCTTCTCGGCCGCGGCCAGCGCTTCGGCGGTTGTGAAGCTCAGATCAAGCCCGGCGCCGTGATCGTCATAGATCAATTCGCCTGCCGAATTGGTCGCGCCCTCGTTCTTCGGCTGAATGAAGGGGTAAAGGCCGCCGCCCGACGGATTTTCCGCGTAGACAGGGGCTCTGAGCATCTCGTTGCCCGCTGCCACGACCAGGATCTGGCCGGCATCCATATTGGCCCTCAGCGCCTTGGCTTCGGCCATCACTTCGTCCGGATCCTCGATGTCCCAGTTCAGCTCGCCAGGATCGGCCCCTGGACCGTAGCTCATATTGATGACGGCAATGTCTTCAAACTGGGCCAGGTAGCGGCTGGCATCGATTGCAGGCTCCTGCATGTTCCCGGACAGGGGATCGCATTCGTCGTAGAGCACGTTCGGACCGCAGCCTTCAAGGTCGTCGAAGTCGAACTCCTTGTAAACGCCGCCGCCGAGATCGACTCTCACGGGACCGTCGCCATGGGGGATGGCCTTGACGGCCAAAATCCGCGCATCCGGCGCGACGCCTTCCATGCCGAACCCGTTGTGACCGGCCCCGATAATGCCCGCGACATGGGTGCCATGCCCGTTGACGTCGTAGGAATCCGTCCAGCCCTGCTCAAACCCGGCTTTGAATTCCTCAAGCGTGATGGTCTCGCCCTCGAGATCCCTGTCGACCCAGTAAAGATAGGTCTTCGACCGATCATCGACGCGGCCTTCAAATTCCGGGTGCACCGTGCCGTCGGGCCGCACATCGAGGCCCGTATCGATCACGCCTACGAGGACATCCTTGCCGGTAAAGCCGAGCTCGCGCGCCGTCTGGGCATGAATGGCATCGAGCGAATAGTTGCGCTGGAACTCGCTGAGCGCGCTTTTGGGAATATCGGGATTGCCGCCGGGATAAGGCAAAGCCCGCTCCCCCGGCGCAGACATCAGCGACTGCGAGGGATAGACGTCGGCAAGATGGCGTCCGCTGTCGACCGCGCGCGCGATGTTCTGCGCCAGATCCGGCCGCAGGCTGATGGCCGTTGCCTTGATCTGATCGGCGCGATCCGGCGTCAGCCGGGTGTTTTCCACAATGCTGGCGAGGAAGGACGTGGTGCCGTAGCCGGCGGCCTGACCGAGCGCATCCTCGATGGCCGATGCCGAGAACCAGGATTGCGCGCCTGCCGGGAGGCTGGCTTCCGCGGCCTGGGCCGGGCTGAAGGCGGGCGCGATCAGCGCCGAGGCCATCAGCAGAGCAAGCGTGCGGCAGCGCAGAACCTTGCGGCCACGACCGTGTGAAGCAGTACCAGAAAACATTTTTGACCCCCTGTTTCTTTCGAAACCCCACCTTGGAGGTGCGGCATTCGATTATCCTTGCGCGAAAGAGCGCAGTTTCCCGGGACCTGACCACCCCTGTCGCCAGTCCCGGACACGATCTCTTTTTCGGGAAGCGGCGACGCGCGCTGCCCGGATTGATCGTTTTTGACTAAAGGAAGGCAGAACGCTTGTATCGCCCGCACGTCCCCAATGATGTGCAGGACGTACCGAAATGGATTTCTTCCAGCGGAAGCCTGCCCCGCGTCAGACGCCTGCAAACCATGCAGGCCAGGTATATCTTGTCGGAGCGCCGGAAGCGGCGGACATCGAGGCTACGTGGCGTTGCCGCCTGGCCTCGCCCGGCGTCATGTCATAGCGGCGGCGGAAGGCCCGGATAAAGGCGCTTTCGGACTGGAACCCGACCGAGGCGGCGATCGCGTTGTTGTTGAACGGCAGTGCATACGGATCTGTGAGCTTGTGATAGGCTGCGGCGAGCCGCCGTTCGCGCACGAAAGCCGCGACGCCGCCATGGGGCTCGAAATGGCGATAAAGCTTCGTCCGCGAGATGCCGAGGCGGGCGGCGATATCCTCCACCGTCAGGCTTTCGCTTTCGAGATTGGCGTCGATATGCCGGCGCACCTCCTGCAGCACGCTTTGTTGCAGCAAGGACGTCTGTTCGTCGGAAAGCTCGCGGCCGTTATTGATGACGGCGGCAAGAAAATGGACCAGCGCCGAAAACACCTGGGGTCCGTCCTCCGCGCGGATTGCAGGGGCCATGCGATAGACATCCAGAACATGGGTGCGGAACAGGCGGGCGAGCGGCGTGTCGCGGCGCACACGCCGGTAATGCAGCCCATCGGGCTCGTGCAGCAGCGGCGCGAGCCGGTCACGCGGCACGGCAAGCGCCATGAGGTCGAAATCCTCGTTGACGGTGTCGAGCGGCTCGGCATTGTCGAAGATACAGATGTCGCCGGCGTCGAGAATGACATCGCCGCATGCGGTGCGCGCATGGCAGCGCCCCTTGAGGAATATCTGGATCATGTAATTGTCGACGCCATCGCGACCGATCTGGGTGCGGCTGCGCGAAAAGGCCTGCTGCACGCTTGCGCAACGCCCCAGCGTCCCTGAACCGAGCAGGAAACCGTTCACTTCCGCGCGAAACGGTTCATCCGCGGCAGAATCCAAAGTGGGCAGGTAGAGCTGGCTCATGGCGTCGCGCCATTCCTGGTAGTCGGTGCTCGCAAAGACGTCGTGCGGAACGACGTCCTCCCCCATTGGCATGACTGTGGTCTCTTCCGGCAATTTGCGTCTCCCCCAGGCGGCGGTATCACCGCCGCTTGCTCCTTTCCAATCAACTCAATAAAGACCCGCCCGGGCGCGAGGCCTTTGACGACCGTCAGCTAAAATAGTGTAAAGCATTCTCTCGCTCTCCTCAAATCACGCCGGTTTCCGCCGGCTTTTGGAAGGAGTGCGAGCGCTTCCGCTATCGCGACGCCAGCATCATCTCGGCGGCCTTCTCCGCGATCATCGTGACCGGCGCATGGGTGTTGCCGGAGGGGATCGAGGGCATGATCGAGGCGTCGGCGATGCGCAGATTGGCGAGGCCGCGCAGTTTCAGCGCCGGATCGACTACGCTTGCGGGGTCGTTGCCCATGCGGGCCGTGCCGACGGGGTGGAAGATGGTGGTGCCGAGCCTGCCCGCCGCCGCCAGCAGCTCTTCATCCGACTGCACATCCGGCCCGGGTTTGATCTCGCGTGGGTTGAGCCCCACCAGACCGGCGGCGGCCATCAGGCGTCGGGCGTGGCGGAGGCTGTCGACGGCGACGATCTGGTCGGCGCGCGCGGTAAGATAGCAGGGCCGGATTTCGGGCGGGCGATCTGGCGCGGGCGCGGTGATATGGATCGTGCCGCGACTTTCCGGCCGCAGATTGCAGACGGAAACCGTAACTCCCGGCTCCTTGTCGAGCGGCTGGCCAAAGGCTTCCAGCGAAAGCGGCTGGATATGGTATTCGAGATTGGCCCGATCATACTCGGGCGAAGACCGGGTGAAGATGCCGAGCTGGCTCGGCGCCATCGACATCGGCCCGGTGCGGCGAAAGGCATATTCGACCGCAATGCCGGCCTTGCCCGCAAGCGTTGCGAGACGATCGTTCAATGTGAGCGCGCCGGTGATGCGAAACACGGTGCGGATCTGGAGGTGATCCTGCAGGTTCGCGCCGACGGCTGGAATATCGAGCGCGACCGGAAGACCAAGGGATTGCAGCAGGCCGCCATCGCCAATGCCGGAAAGCTCCAGCAGCTGCGGCGTGTTCACGGCGCCGGCGGAAAGCACGATCTCGCCGCGGCAGGCGGCCCGTTTGAGCCGGCCGTTCTGACGGTAGATCACCACCTCCGCCCGCCCCTGCGACAGGGCAACGCGCTCGACCTGGGCCTTCGTCTCGATTCGCAGATTGCGGCGTGACCGAGCAGGGTTCAGGAACGCCTTGCGGGCATTCCAGCGCAACCCGCCGCGCTGGTTCACCGGAAAATAGCCGACGCCCTCATTGTCGCCATCGTTGAAGTCGTCGGTCGCGGGAATGCCGATCTCCTCGGCCGCCGCGGCCAGCGCGTCGAGCACGGGCCAGTGCAGGCGCTGTTCGCAGACGTCCAGCTCGCCGCCCTTGCCGTGGACGGCGCTTTCCGGACCATAATGATTTTCGGATTTGCGAAACAGCGGCAGCACATCGTCCCAGCCCCAGCCGGTGCAGCCGGCCTGCCGCCACTGGTCGTAATCCGCCGCTTGGCCCCGCATATAGATCATGCCGTTGATGGAGGAACAGCCGCCCAGCACCTTGCCGCGCGGATAGGCGAGCGCGCGGCCGTTCAGTCCCGCCTCGGGCTCCGTGCGATAACACCAGTCGAGCCGGGGATTGCCCATGGCATAGAGATAGCCGACCGGGATGTGGACCCAATGGTGGTTGTCGTGCCCGCCCGCCTCCAGCAGCAGAACCCGGTTGGCCGGGTTGGCGCTCAGCCGGTTGGCCAGCACGCAGCCGGCAGACCCCGCCCCGACGACGATATAATCGAATTCGCCCTCGTCGACGATATCCGTTTCAACCATGCTCATATCACTCCAGGCATGCCCGCAGGGTCGATGCCTCTGGAGCGGCTCCGCGTTTCATCGAACGCAAACCCGCTCCAGCACTATGCTTTAACATCTTGATGGACGACAGAAGATTCCCGCCGACCAAGAGACGCCCTAAAGCGCCTCCATCGTGCCGCCGGTCGGAATTTCTGGGGCCGCGCCGTTTTCGACGATCACCAGATCATAGCCGCCATCATCCTTGATCCGCCACTGGCCGCCGGTGAGCGGGGTCTTGCAGACGTTCTTCGCGGCGAATGGCGGCACGCCCTTGCCATTCCAGGCGATCGGGCCGACGACGCATTCCATGTCTGTGGCGGCGATCGCCTCGGCGACGAGCTCTCCGTCGGTCGGGTCTTCGGCCCTGCCCATCACATCGGCGGCGACCTCGAACAGCGAGTGCACGAAGCCGATCGGCTGGGTCCAGGGACGGCCGGTCTTGGTCGTGAAGTCCGCGGCAAGCTCGGCCGAGCTCTGCCCGGTCACGGAGGACGAGAACGGATGGTTCGGCGTCCACCACACCTCCGAGGAGAGGTTGTTGCCCGCCTCGCCGAGCGCTTCGACCGATTGCGGGAACAGCAGCGCCTTGGCGACCGTGACGGCCTTCGGCTGCATGCCCTGCTGGCGCAGCTGATTCCAGAAAGTGGTGAAATCCGGCGGAATGAGAACGCCGGTGATGATATCGGTATTCGCCGCCTTGAACGCGTTGATCTGGGCCGAGAAATCATCTGACAGGTTCTGGAAGCTGCCGGGATTGGTCAGCGCATAGCCGCGTTCGGCAAGGCCCGGCTTCAGGCCGGTCTCGGGGTCACCCCAGGCATTGCCGTCGGCATCGTTGGGGAACAGGCCGCCGACGGACTTGTTGGTCTGAAGCTGATCCCACATGGCGGTGTAGACCGCGATGATATCTTCCATGCCCCAGAAATAATGGAACGCGAATTCAAACGGCTGCCAGCTTGCCGGATCGCGCGGATTGGCCTGCTGCCCGATAAACCAGGGCTGCCAGGGCGCAACGGTCGAAAGCACCGGAATCCCCTCGGATTCGCACACGCCTGAAACCGGATTGGTGGTTTCGGGCGTCGAGGCGACCAGCATCAGATTGACCTCGTCGCTCAGGATCAACTCCTTTGCAACGTCGGCGGCGCGGTTGGGATTGGACTGGCTGTCCTTGACAATCACCTCGAAATTCTTGCCCACCGACGAAGCGAGAAAGGCCTCGATATTGTAATTGTCGCTTTCGGCAAAGCCGGCCAGCGGCCCGGTCTGCGGCGAGACATAGCCGAGCTTGATCTTGCTGCCCTGGGCGATTGCGGGCGCGGCGAGCCCGGGTGCTGCAAGCATCAGCCCGGTGGCTGCCGTGGAGCGCAGAAACTTACGTCTGTTGATCATTTTTCCTCTCCCTTGTGTAACGAACCCTCTGCCCGACCGCTGCCATCCGCATCGCGAACGCCTCCGCAGCGGCGGCTCGGGAAAATATGCAGCTAGCGGGCCGCCGCCATGCCAATGGACCCGCCGGCAGCCAGATCCTGCAACAGATTTTGCAGCATGGCCACTTCCGCGTCCGAGACCTCATGGCCGCGACCGGGAAAAATGTCCGTGCGCAACCGGCCCTTGCCCGCGCCAAGTTCGCATGCGGCCTCGGCGAAGGCGGTGACGGGGATCCACGGATCGGCATCCGAGCCCGTCAGGTAGACTGGCAGCTCAGGCGCCAGCCGATAGGGCCGGTCATCCGTCGCAACACCCACGCGGCAGCCGGTGAAGGCTGCAAGCGCATCCGGGGCGGCAAGCCCCGCAAAGGCATATTCGAGCGCGAGACAGGCCCCTTGCGAAAATCCGGCGAGCAGCAATGGCAGTGCGCCGAAGGCGGCGCGCGCCTCGGCGACATCACCGGCAAGTTGATCCAGCGCCGCCTGGAGCGCGGTGCGCGTCCCGGCGGTCAGGGGATCAATGGCCCGGGCGTCATACCACGAGCCGCTTTCGGCCCGCGGCAGAACGAAGGCGACATCCGGCGCATCAAGGCGGGTCAGAACATGGGACTGCATCTCCTCGGGCGATTGCCCGCGGCCATGCACAAACACACAGATCGCTCTGGCCTGTTTTTCCGCCGCAAGATGAAGCGCGCTTGATGCCATCAGGCGAACTCGGCGTCTTCCAGCCCGGCGCGCAGCTCTTCCTCCCGATCCTTGAACCATGGCGGGAACACAAGCGTCTTGCCGATCTGACCGGGAGGCTCGTCACGGGCCCAGCCCTCCGGCGTGGTCCAGGCCAGTTCGAACAGCGCGCCGCCCGGCGAGCGGACATAGCAGGACTTGAAGTAGTTGCGGTCCTTCTGCTCGGAGATGTCGGTGAAGCCGAGACCCTCGATATGGGCGCGCAAGTTCATCTGGTTTTCCTCATCGCCGGTGTTCAGCGCCAGATGATGGATCGTGCCGCCCGACAGCGTCCAGGTGCCCTGCGGGCTTTCCCGGTCGGTAATCACCTCGACGCGCTGGATGATGCCATTGGCGTCCGGGACCCGATAGACCGTGCCCTCATGCGTATCGGCCTCCTTGGTCAAAGGCAGGGCGATGGTCATGAAATCATCCATCGCGCTGCGATCGAAGCAGGCGACCAGCGCGCCGTAAATGCCCTTGATGCCGTGCTCGACGCTCACGCCCTGCGCCTCGTTGACGATCGGCGCGCGGTTGTCGCTGTCGCTTTCCACAAGCTCATGCGGAATGCCGCAGGGATGGGCGAAAACGACGCGGTCGGCACCGAAACGGGTGATCTTCTCGGCCTTGATGCCGCGCTCGTTCAACCGGTCGACCCAGAAGTTCGCGGCGCCCTTCGGGATCGCCTGCATGATGGTGCGCGACTGGTTCGTGCCGCGGCGGCCATAGACGCCGGGCTTGCGGAACGGGAAGGTGGTGATGATGGTCGAGGCATCGCCATTGGGCGAGCCGTAATAGAGGTGATAGACCGGGATCACGCCGTCAAACAGCACCGTGCGCTTGACCGAGTGAAGCCCCAGGGTCTTGGTATAAAAGTCGAAATCCTCCTGCGCGCCATCCGTCGAAAGCGTCAGATGATGATAGCCGCTGATTTGTGCCAAGATACAATCCTCCCAAAATGCAGTCTGTCTGTACGGCGCCGCACGAAGAACACTCCCCGCAGCGCCGTTTTCGTAAACGCAAGCGTACAAAGCCGTTCCGGCAGCAGCCACGCACAAACATGGACGCTCCCGCAAAGTCGTCATCGATCTGAAAATGGCGGCGTCGCAACGCCTCATCCGTGTGCGACAGCGCCAAAGCCAAAACAGCAAAAGAATTGAACCATCATCTCCCGGCGTCTTCAACGTCGGGCGAAGCGTGTTCAATTCGCTCGCATCATCGGCGTTTCCTCCAAACCGATCCTCCTGAAATCAGACTAACCCAAGGCGAAAGCGCCGGTTATGCGATGTTCGAAAACTTGCATCACCTTTTGTTATGAAGTTTTGCAGATCCCGGCTGGGGCTGCTTCACATCAAAACCGTTCGCTTTCCGCCTCTGATTTTCCCTTGCCTACCGCGCCAGGATACGTTTCAGCGCCCGGTGCAGTTCGGCCTCCGGATCGTCGACGGGCGAGGACACGCGCCAGCAGACATGATGGTCCGGACGCACGAGCAGGCAGCCGCTGTCGCAGATTTCCGCCAGCCTTGCCCATTCGCCGCTGTGGTCGACATATTCCCGGCGCGGCCCGATCACATGGGTCACGATCTCGATGCCGAGCGCATCGCCAACGCGCGCCGCCGCCTCGACCCAGGCCTCGCCGCCCAGCCCGGTCAGAATGGTGAACCGGCCGTGGCCGCACAGATCCAGCGTCGAGACCTCGGCCCCGTTGTCGTGGCGGTAAAGCCATGCATGCGGCAGCCGCGCGCCGGGCCATGTGGTGGGCTGATAGTGAAGGTCGGCATCGAGCTGGAAGGCCGGCTCGATCTGACCATCCGTCACCACCGCGTCCGAACTGTAGCGCTGGTTCATCTCGACCCCGTGGGCGTCGAACTCGTATTTCTTGAAGGCAATCGCCTTGCGGATCGCCTCGCGCTGCGCCTCGGCCTCCGGCGTGCCGCTGGTGCGCGCCTCGAGGTTCTTCTGCATCTGCTCCGGGTTCACCCCTTCAGCCATGCCGAGGGCTGCGAAGATCGGGCCGGTTTCGGCGATCGACTGGTTTGCCCGGGTGACGATCTGCTTGGCGACGGGCGCGCGCTCGGTATCGTAGCTGTCGAGCAGGTGCTCACCCGCCTGCCCCTTCAGGACCATGGCCAGTTTCCAGGCGAGGTTGAAGGCATCCTGGATCGAGGTGTTGGAGCCGAGACCGTTCGACGGCGGATGGCGGTGGATGGCGTCGCCCATGCAGAACACCCGGCCATTGGATGTTTTGGTGGCGTAGAAATTGTTCACCGTCCAGGTGTTCGCCGACAGAAGCTCGATCTCGAGGTCCGGATCACCGATCAACTGCCGGGCGACGCCGGTGGCGAATTCCGGAGTCACGACAGGCTCGGGCTCGTTGATATCGTAGCCCCAGACGATCAGCCATTCGTTCCAGGGCCGCACCATGCGCACCAGCCCCATGCCGATGCCGCCGACATCCGCGCCGGGCTGCATCACCCAGTAAAGCACGGACGGGCGGTGAGCGACGTATTTCGTGAGGTCCGCCTTGAACAGGATGTTCATCGATCCGCCGACGCCCATCTTGCCCTCGAAGGGCAGATTTTCATTCTCCGCGACCAGCGATTTGCCGCCATCCGCGCCGATCAGATATTTCGAGCGGATCGTGAATTCCTTCTGCGTCAGCCGGTCCAGACAGGTGGTGGTCACGCCATCGGCGTCCTGCTGGTGACGCAGATATTCGGTCGACATCCGCGCCTGGGTCCCGCGCGAGCATGCGGTCTTGAACAGCAGCGGCTCCATGAAGGTCTGCGGCAGGTCGTTCATCTTCGTCGGCGACGACATCAGATGCTCGGCCTTGGAAAGCGGATGGTTGCCCCAGGCCTTCATACGGCCGATTTCCTCGCCGGCAAGGCTTTCGCAGAAGATGTTCTCACCCATCAACTGCTGATGGGTGGCGAACAGATAGGCTTCGTCCTCGACCTCGCGGCCGAGGTCGCGCAGCACCTCCATGGCGCGCTGGTTGGTGATGTGCGCGCGCGGTGTATTGGCAAGCCAGCGGTAACGGTTCACCGCCATGTTTTCGATGCCGTAGGTCGAAAGCAACGCGGCGGTGGCCGAACCGGCAGGTCCGGTGCCAATGATCAATACATCGGTTGTGATGTCTGGCATAAGTTCTCCTCCCAGGAACAGTATAGTGCGGGCGCTGTCGCCCGAAAATCAAAAGGCCGGCATGTCTCCGCTCCACGCCGCCTGCAGCAGCGTCCGGATCGCATCCCGTTCGATCGGGCGCGGGTTCCAGTAGGGGTTGGCGACGGCAAGATCGGCCGCCTTGTCGAGATCGGCCTCGCTTACACCAAGATCGCTGAGCGCCAACGGCGCGCCGATCTCCTTGGCGAAACGGTAAAGCCCCCTGCCCGGATTGTCGTCGTCGAAAAGCTCGGCCACCGGCGCCAGCAGCTCCGGGACCGCGCCGGCATTATAGGCCAGGGCATGCGGCAGGATGATCGCGTGGGTCTCTGCATGCGGCAGGTTGAAGCTTCCGCCCAGCGTGTGGCAGAGCTTGTGATGCAACGCCATGCCGACCTGGCCCAGCACCGTGCCGCAAAGCCAGGCGCCGTAAAGCGTCTCGCCGCGCGTCGCGACATCCTCGGGCGAGGCCAGAACGCGCGGCAGGCTGTCGCGGAATGCGCGCAGCCCCTCGACCGCCATCAGCGAGGAAATGGGAGACCGGTCGCGGGCATAAAGCCCCTCGGCGGCATGCGCCATCGCGTTGAGCGCCGAGGTCACCGTCATTCCGACCGGCAGGGTCGCGACCAGCTCCGCATCGTAGAGGATCGTGCCGGGCTGCACCTTGGGATTGGTCTGGGTGGTTTTTACCCCATTTTCGGTCTGGCCGAGAATCGGCGTCGCCTCAGATCCGGCATAGGTGGTGGGCACGGCGATCTGCGGCAGGCCGGTCCTGAGCGCGATGGCCTTGGCCAGCCCGGTCGTCGAGCCGCCGCCAACCGCGACCAGCACGTCCGCGCCCAGTTCTTCGGCGCGGCGGACGGCCTCTTCCGAGACATCGACAGGCGTATGCATCGTCGCATTGGTGTAGGTGCCGGCGGCGCGCGCTCCGCAGTAGCCGGCAAACTCTTCGGCCAGCTCAGCCTGTTGCGGCGTGGTCAGAATCAACGCGCGCTCGGCGCCGAGCGTTTCCAGTTCCTCTGCGATGTTCTTGCGCACCCCGGCGCCGAAACGGACCCGGACTGCAGCACTACGTGCGGTGAATTCCTCGCGAAAAAATGACAATCGACTCCCCCCTCATGCTGGACTGAAAATCACGTTACCCCATTCAAAGGGAGATATTGATCTGATGATTGAAATAAAATATTCCTTTGGGTTATGAAAATAGACAGCGAGCATCTCGAAATTCTGGCGCTGATCGTCGAGAAGGGCGGTTTGACCGAAGGGGCGGAAGCGCTCGGGAAGTCGCAGCCTTCCGTCTCGCGCAGCATGACATTGCTGGAAAAAAGGGTCGGCATGCCGCTGTTCGAACCGGGCCGCCGGCCGCTGCGCCCGACGGAGCTCGGCGCAAGCCTCGCCCGGCTCGGCAACCGGATCCGCACAGCCAACCGCGAAGCCAGTCTTCTTGTGCGGCGCTTCCGCCAGGGACTGGCCGGCCGGCTGAGGGTCGGC
>NZ_DEPM01000227.1:11512-15414 GCF_002358775.1 Martelella sp. UBA3392 | reverse complement strand
CGAGCGCGTTATCGCGCTGATGCAGACTGACGTCCCGCCCGGCGCGCGTGCGGCGGCCATCGTTCTCGATGTGCTGGCGGAAAAGGGAATTGTGAGGTAGGCCGCCCGCCGTCGGTTGTTCCCTGCAAGACACAAAAAAGGCCGGTCGCTGGACCGGCCTTTATCATCTCGCCAAGCGCAAATCAGCGCTTGGAAATTTCCACGAAATCGCGTTCGGGGGCGCCGGTGTAGAGCTGGCGCGGGCGGCCGATGCGCTGTTCCGGATCCTCGATCATTTCCGCCCACTGCGCGATCCAGCCGACGGTGCGCGCCAGCGCGAACAGCACGGTGAACATGGTGGTGGGGAAGCCCAGCGCCTTCAGCGTGATACCGGAATAGAAGTCGATATTCGGGTAGAGCTTCTTCTCGATGAAGTACTCGTCCGTCAAAGCGATCTTTTCCAGTTCCATCGCAACGTCCAGCAGCGGATCGTCCTTGATGCCGAGTTCCTTGAGAACTTCATGGCAGGTCGTCTGCATGATCTTGGCGCGCGGATCGTAGTTCTTGTAGACGCGGTGACCGAAGCCCATCAGGCGGAAGGGATCGTCGCGGTCCTTGGCGCGGTTGATATATTCCGGGATGCGATCGACCGAGCCGATCTCCTGCAGCATGTTGAGCGCCGCCTCGTTGGCGCCGCCATGAGCCGGACCCCACAGGCAGGCGATGCCAGCCGCGATGCAGGCGAACGGATTGGCGCCCGAGGAACCGGCAAGCCGCACGGTCGAGGTCGAGGCGTTCTGCTCGTGATCGGCGTGCAGGATGAAGATGCGGTCGAGCGCGCGCGAAAGAATCGGGTTGACCTTGTATTCCTCGCACGGCGTGGCGAAGCACATGTGCAGGAAATTGGCGGCGTAGCCGAGGTCGTTGCGCGGATACACGAAGGGCTCGCCGACGTGGTACTTGTAGGCCATGGCCGCGATCGTCGGGATCTTGGCGATCATGCGGATGCTGGCGATCTCACGCTTGTAGGGATCGGAGATGTCGATCGAGTCGTGGTAGAAGGCAGACATGGCTCCAACGGCGCCGCAGATGATGGCCATGGGATGGGCATCACGGCGGAAACCGGTAAAGAGCCTCGTGAGTTGATCGTGAATCATCGTGTGATGGGTCACGCGGAAATCAAAATCCTTCTTCTGCGTGGCCGTCGGCAGTTCGCCGAACAGCAGCAGATAGCAGACTTCCAGGAAGTCGGCGTTTTCGGCGAGCTGGTCGATCGGATAGCCGCGGTGCAGCAGAATGCCGTTGTCGCCGTCGATATAGGTGATCTTGGATTTGCACGACGCCGTCGAGGTGAAACCCGGGTCGTAGGTGAACATGCCCGATTGCTTGTAGAGCGACGCGATGTCGATGACCTTGGGGCCGAACGTGCCTTCTTCCACCGACAGCTCGAATTCCTGACCGTCGAGTTTTAGTTTTCCAGTTTCCGTCATCCTATCCTCCAAATTTCCGGCGCGAATACGCTGTCGAAGCCAATCGGGATTTTCATTAGCTATAGGATTGGCAGGGTGTTGCCAAGCCGACGAAGCCGCGCGGCGGGTGATGAGTAATATCTGCGTTTAGCAAGTTTTACGGGGTTTAGAAAAGGAAAATTTTGCTTCTGCCGCCAGCGCTTGCATTGCAATCGATTAGCATTGGCCACAACATGTAAAAGTTGTGGGGTGGCGATTGCGGATGCGCGGGAGCGGGGCAGGCACGAGCGAGATAGACGGTGCGGAGAGCCGACGCGCGGCGTCCGCCCGGTTTCGTGCGGCCTTCAGAAAGCGCCAACCGAAAGGTGAGCGCGAGGCCGGTTTTCATCAGCGTGACGCGGGCCGGGCAGGGCGGTTCGATATAGCCGCACTGTGGCGCGAGGAGCAGGCATTCGGTCGTCCGTTCCTCATGGTGCCGGTGGCGCTGGCAGCGGGAATAGGCTGGTGGTTTTCGCTCGCCGAGAGCCCGTCTTCGCTGGGCCTTGGCATCTATTGCGGTCTGGCGGTGTGCGCGGCCGTCTTGCTGCGCAACGGCAGAGGCTTGCTGCCCGCTGTCAGCGCCTGCATCGCGCTGTTCCTCTGCGGCGCGCTGCTTGCTGAGACAGAGACGGCGCGGCGCGCCACTGTGATGCTCGATTCGCCCGTGACCACCCATATCACCGGCGTCGTTGAGAGCCGTGAGCCGACGGAAACCGGCTGGCGCTACGTAGTGCAGGTGACGGCGACGGACGACCCCGTGATCCATCGTCCGCCCGAACGCGTCACGCTTGTCGCCCGCGGCAATTTGCCGCCTGTTGGCATCGGCCACGCCATTCAGGGGCTTGGCCGGTTGCTGCCGCCTTCCGCGCCGGTCATGCCCGGCCTGGTTGATTTCGGGTTCCTGTCCTATTTCGACGGCATCGGCGCGGTGGGTTTCTTCTATGGGCCGCCGGCGGATGTCGGCGTCGCCCCCGCGCCGGGCCTCAAAGCGCGGGCGGGTTTCGCGATCGAGCGGATACGCGACGGCATTGCGGGTCGCATTCGTGCGGTGCTTGCGGGCGACACCGGCGCCTTTGCCAATGCGATCATTACCGGCGAACGCCGGGCGCTGAGCGACGACATGCTCGATGCACTGCGCAATGCCGGTCTTGCCCACATCATTGCCATTTCCGGCCTGCACATGGCGCTGGCCGCGGGCATTTTCTTCTCCAGCCTCAGGCTGTTGCTGGCGCTGTCGCCGCGGGCCGCCGAGGCGGTTTCGACGAAGAAAATCGCAGCGGCCGCAGCGATTGCGGCGGCGCTGTTCTATCTGCTGATCTCGGGCATGCAGGTTTCCGCCGAACGGGCCTTCGTCATGCTGGCGGTGATGCTGGCGGCGGCGATCTTCGACCGGCCGGCGATCAGCCTGCGAAATGTGGCGCTCGCCGCGCTCGTGATCCTAATCGTGACGCCCGCCGAAGTGGTGGGGCCGGGCATGCAGATGTCCTTTGCCGCCACGCTCGCGCTGATCGCGGGCTATGGCGCATGGCAGCGCCGGCCCGCTGAAGGACTTCGCCAAAGCCGGGGACCGCTCCGCTGGCTCTGGATCGCAGCCTCCGGCATCGTCCTCACCGCGCTGATCGGCGGATTGTCGACAACGCCCTTCGCCATCCATCACTTTTCGCGTATTGCCGGCTACGGGCTCCTCGGCAATCTGCTCGCCATGCCGGTCGTCACCTTTATCGTCATGCCGGCGGGCTTGTTGTCGCTCATCGCCATGCCGCTCAACCTTCACGCGCCGTTTCTGGTCGTCATGGGCTGGGGGCTTGATTGGGTGATGCGGGCGGCGACATGGGTCGACGGCCTCGGCGGTGCGTTCACGACCGGTCGCGCTCCGGAGGGATTTCTGCTGTTGTTCCTGGCCGGCTTCCTGCCGCTCGTGCTGTTGCGCACGCGGCTGCGGCTTTTCGGCGTGATCCCGATGGCGGTTTCCTTCGCGCTGATTTCATGGCCGCGCGAGCCTTCGCCGCCGCAAATCCTGGTGGCGGATGATGGCAACCTCGTCGCATTCGTCACCGGCGATGTCGCGGCGCTCACCACGAAGCGGCCGCCATCCTTCGTGTTCGAGCAATGGGAAAAGGCGCTTGCGCTCGCAGAGACGCTGCCGCCTGTGGACGAAAACACGCTGGTGCTGGATGAGGAGGATCGCTTCGCGCGGCTGGAAGCAGCGGATATGGCGAGCGCCGCGCGGGCGCTCCGCGATACGATCACCGAAGCAGGTCGAACGCCCGGCATCTTCCACTGCAAGAAGGATGCATGGTGCTACGGGCTTTTCATGGAACTCAGGCTCATGACGGTCGACCGGCCGGCCTTTGCCGGCCTTGCCTGCGATAATGCCGATATCGTTGTCAGTCGCTACCGCCCCGGTTTCCAGAC
>NZ_DEPM01000227.1:4051-11222 GCF_002358775.1 Martelella sp. UBA3392 | reverse complement strand
GTTGTCAGTCGCTCCCGCCCCGGTTTCCAGCCCTGCCGCTCCGGCGCATACCTAATCACGCCGGCGATGCGCCGCCAGCACGGCGCCTTCCAATTCACGCTGCCGCCGGCTGGCAGTCGAATTACGGGCGATGGCGACATACGGCGCTTGGTTGCGGAGCCGGACGGGGGCGGGGCAATCGTTCAGCAAGCAAGCAATGCCAATCCGCCGAGAGAAGGCAAAGCGGACGCTGCGGCTGCGCCGCCCACGGCAGCAAAACCGCCCTGCGGCCCCATGACGCTCTCAGTCAGCACGTCGGTCAGAGCGCTGACGCGCCCGTGGAACAGGCACCGGCTCTATGACTGGCGCTCCGGCGAATACCTGCCGGTCATCGCGGTTCCTGAGACCCTGACCTTCAGTGGTAACGGCGGATCAGGCCGACAAGCTTGCCCTGCACCTTGACCTGGTTTGCCGAAAAAATGCGGGTCTCGTAAGCGGGGTTGGCCGCTTCCAGGGCGATCGACGCGCCCTTGCGGCGGAACCGCTTCAGCGTCGCTTCCTCGTCATTGACCAGCGCCACGACGATATCGCCGGGCGAGGCGGTGGAGATGTTGCGGATGATCACGGTGTCGCCGTCGAAAATCCCGGCCTCGATCATCGAATCGCCCTGCACCTCCAGCGCGTAATGTTCGCCCGCGCCCAGCATCTCCGCCGGCACGGTGATCTGATGGGTGTTTTCCTGGATCGCCGAAATCGGCACGCCGGCGGCAATCCGGCCCATGACCGGAATACCGGTCGAGCCGCTGTCATTGGCGCCGGCCGGCGCCTTCGGCTCTTCCTGTTTCTTGCCGAGCGAGCCCTCGATCACGCTTGGCGAAAAGCCCCGGCGCGGCTGCTGGCCGATGACGCTGTCCGGCATGCGCAGGATTTCCAGCGCCCGGGCGCGGTTGGGGAGCCGGCGAATGAAGCCGCGTTCCTCCAGCGCGGTGATCAACCGGTGAATGCCGGATTTCGACGCGAGGTCCAGCGCTTCCTTCATTTCGTCGAAGGATGGCGGAATACCGGTCTCTTTCATCCGTTCATGAATGAAATACAGCAATTCCTGTTGTTTGCGTGTCAGCATTTCCTGCCCCTGGCCCTTCGAAACAAATCCAGAACGAATATACATGTTCTCACTGTGTTCCGCAAGTCCGCCCCCAGGCCCGGCAATCAAGGGGTTTCGCACCGCCGATGCGGCTCGGGCGCCGAATCGACAAACCGGCAGGCCGGTCTCGTCTCAAAAGCCATTCCATGCCGAAAGCCGTCCATTTGGAAGCCGGAGCGCGTGCCGGGCGACTTGCCAATTTATGTGCCGCGGGCGATAAACCGGCGAGCGTGACCGGGCCACTGGATCGATCTGGAGTGAAACATGAAAATCGCGGTTGCCGGTATCGGCTATGTCGGGCTTTCGAACGCGGTCCTGCTGGCGCAGAACCACGAGGTGGTGGCGATCGATATCGATCCGGGGCGGGTGGATGCACTGAATGCCGGCAGGAGCCCGATCGTTGACAGTGAGATCGAGCGCTATCTGGCGGAAAAGCCGCTGCGGCTGAAGGCGACAACCGAAGCGGCGGCAGCCTATCGCGATGCGGATTTCGTGATCGTTGCCACGCCGACCAATTACGATCCCGAGACCAATCACTTCGACACCTCGTCGGTGACCAGGGTTATAAGTGATGTGCTGGCCTCGGGCAGCGCCGCCACGATCATCATCAAATCCACCGTACCCGTAGGCTTTACCGACCGCACGCGGCTTGCCTTTCAAAGCGACCGCATCATCTTCTCCCCGGAATTCCTGCGCGAGGGGCGGGCGCTCTACGACAACCTCAATCCTTCGCGGATCGTCATCGGCGAGCGTTCCGCCCGGGCGGAGACCTTTGTCGGCCTTCTGGTCGAAGGCGCGCTGAAGAAGGATGTTCCCGTGCTCTACACCGGGGCGTCGGAGGCCGAGGCGATCAAGCTTTTCGCCAACACCTATCTCGCCATGCGCGTCGCCTATTTCAACGAACTCGACAGCTATGCCGTCACCCACGGCATGGATTCGCGGCAGATCATCGAGGGCATCGGCCTCGATCCGCGCATCGGCGACCATTACAACAACCCATCCTTCGGCTATGGCGGCTACTGCCTTCCCAAGGACACAAGGCAGCTTCTGGCCAATTATTCGGAGGTGCCGCAGAACCTGATTCGCGCCATCGTCGACGCCAATACCACCCGCAAGGACTTCATCGCCGAACGCATCATCGCGCTGAAGCCGAAGTCGGTCGGCATCTACCGGCTAGTGATGAAGGCGGGTTCCGACAATTTCCGCCAATCCTCCGTTCAGGGCATAATGAAGCGGATCAAGGCCAAGGGCATACCGGTCACCGTCTACGAACCGGCGCTGAAGGACGATTCCTTCTTCAATTCGCCTGTGAGCAGGGATCTGGACGCTTTCAAGAACAATGCCGACCTGATCGTTGCGAACAGAATGACCGATGAAATCCGCGATGTCGCCGAAAAGGTCTTCACCCGCGACCTTTTCGGCGCCGACTGATCGGCCGCAACCGCGTTACGAGAAACCTGAGCCGGCGACCATCAATCTGCGGCTCTCCGGCGCCGATGTAACGTCGCTGCCGGGGTTTTCCGGTCCGGTTTCGCTCGCGAGAGTGACCGTATGTCTCCCGCTTCCGCGCTATTAATTTTTGTCAGTCTGCCTTGTTGACGCGTTTATTACTAACTGGTAGGTAATGACCAAGTTCAGGGAGGAATTCTATGGCTGATACCAATCGTATCGGGATCATCATGCACGGCGTCACCGGCCGCATGGGAATGAACCAGCATCTTATCCGCTCGGTGCTCGCGATCCGCGATCAGGGCGGTCTGCGTTTGAGTGACGGCTCGCTTGTGATGCCGGACCCGATCATCGTTGGCCGCAATGCCGCCAAGATCGAGGAACTGGCGAAGCGCCACGGCGTTGCGCGCGTCACCACCGATCTCGATGCGGCGCTTGCCGACCCTTACAATGTCATCTTCTTCGATGCCGCCTCCACCAAACTGCGTCCGACGTTGCTGAAAAAGGCGATCGACGCGGGCAAGCATGTCTATTCCGAAAAGCCGGTTTCCGAGGGGTTGGAAGAGGCCGTCGAGATCGCCCGCTATGCCAAGGAAAAGGGCGTCAAGAACGGCATCGTCCACGACAAGCTCGACCTGCCGGGCCTCGTCAAGCTGAAGCGGCTGCGCGACAACGGCTTCTTCGGCAAGATCCTGTCGGTGAAGGGCGAATTCGGCTACTGGGTCTTCACCGGCGAGGACCAGCCGGCGCAGCGCCCGAGCTGGAACTACCGCGCCGAGGATGGCGGCGGCATGGTTTCCGACATGCTCTGCCACTGGCGCTATGTGCTGGACAATGTCATCGCCCCGGTAAAGTCGGTCTCCTGCACCACCGCGACCCATATCCCGACCCGCATCGATGAGCAGGGCAGGGAATACAAGGCAACCGCCGATGACGCCGCCTATGCGACCTTCATGCTGGAAGGCGATATCGTCGCGCATATCAATTCAAGCTGGTGCACCCGCGTTCGCCGCGACGATCTCGTAACCTTCCAGATCGACGGCACCCACGGCTCCGCCGTTGCCGGGTTGCACAAGTGCTACAGTCAGCACCGCGCCAATACGCCGAAGCCGGTGTGGAACCCCGACGAACCGCAGAAGATGAACTTCTTCGAGGACTGGCAAGAGGTGCCGGACAACACCGTCTTCGACAATGGCTTCAAGGTGCAGTGGGAGCAGTTCCTGCGCCATGTGCTGGAGGACGGTCCCTGGGCCTATACGCTGACCGAGGGCGCCAAGGGCGTGCAGCTCGCTGAAGCCGGCTACAAGAGCGCGCGCGAACGCCGCTGGGTCGACCTCGAAGATCTGGGAATCTGATCATGACCGCTATCAAGCTTCCGACCGCTTCCGGCGGCATCGAGACCTTCTCCTTTTCCGGTGCCAGCGTGACGCCGGACAGGGGGCCGTGGAACCGCAAGGTGTTTGCCGCCGCGCACGTGGTGGTCGATCCGCTCGCTGACAACAATCCCTGGTCCGACTGCAATGTTGACTGGGACCGGACGCTCGCCTTCCGCCATCACCTCTGGTCGCTCGGCTTCGGCGTGGCCGAGGCCATGGACACCGCCCAGCGCGGCATGGGCATGGACTGGCCGACCTCTCTGGAGCTGATCCAGCGTTCCGTGAAGGAAGCGAAAGCCGGCGGTCATTCGATTGCTTGCGGCGCGGGCACCGACCACCTCGACCCGGCCGATGCGAAGACCATCGATGACGTGATCGCGGCCTACGAAATGCAGTGCGAGGCGGTCGAAGCCACCGGCGGTCAGGTGATCTTGATGGCCTCGCGCGCGCTTTGCAAGGTCGCGAACAGCGCCGACGATTACGCCCGCGTTTATGGCCGCATTCTATCGGGCCTGAAGCAGCCGGCCGTGCTGCACTGGCTCGGAGAGATGTTCGACCCGGCGCTGGAAGGCTATTGGGCGAGCGCCGATCACATGGCGGCGATGGATACCTGCCTGAAGGTGATTGCGGACAATGCCGACAAGGTTGACGGCATCAAGATCTCGCTGCTTTCGGCCGAAAAGGAAATCGCCATGCGCCGCCGCCTGCCGGATGGCGTAAAGATGTATACCGGCGATGATTTCAACTATCCGGAGCTGATCGCCGGCGACGACCAGGGTTACAGCCACGCGCTTCTCGGCATTTTCGATCCGATCGCTCCCGTGGCGGCCACCGGGCTTGCTGCGCTGGCGAAGGGTGACATGCAGCGATGGGGCGCGGTGATGGAGCCGACCGTGCCGCTGTCGCGCCATATCTTCAAGGCGCCGACGCGCTACTACAAGACCGGCGTCGTGTTCCTGGCCTATCTGATGGGCCATCAGGACCATTTCACCATGCTCGGCGGCCAGCAGAGCGCCCGCTCGGCGCAGCACCTGGCCGAGATCGTGCGCCTTGCCGATGCGGCTGGGCTGATCGCGGATACCGAGATGGCCGCAGCCCGCACCGCGCGGGTGATGGCCACCCACGGCATCGGGGTCTGACGGCATGGCGGTGATCACCCCCGAAAGGCTTTCGCTGAACACAGCGACCACGCGGGCACAGTGGAAACTCGATCAGGCGATCGAAGGCTGCGCCCGTCACGGTTTCGGCGGCCTGTCGCCATGGCGCGACCAGTTGCAGGCGCTTGGCGTCGACAAGGCCGCGCGCCAGATCCGCGATGCCGGGCTTGCTGTTTCCGGCCTTTGCCGCGGCGGCTGGTACACGGCCGAAGGCGCGCTGACGGATGCCGTTCTGGCCGACAACCGCCTCGCTGTCGATGAGGCCGCGACCATCGGCGCTGAATGCCTTGTCATGGTCGTCGGCGGCCTGCCGAAGGACAGCCGCGATATCGATGGCGCCCGCGCCATGATCGAGGAAGGGCTGGCGAAGACACTCGACTATGCTCGCACCGCAAACGTGAAGATCGCCATCGAGCCGCTGCATCCGATGTATGCGGCCGACCGCGCCGCGGTGAACACGATGGCGCAGGCGCTCGACATCTGCGACCGGCTCGGCGACGGCATCGGCGTTGCCGCCGACGTCTACCACATCTGGTGGGACCCTGCGGTGAAGGCCCAGATCACCCGCGCGGGGAAGGCGCGGCTGTTGGCGTTTCACCTTTGCGACTGGCTGGTGCCGACCACCGACATGCTGAACGACCGCGGCATGATGGGCGATGGCGTCATCGATATCCCGGACCTGCGCGCAGCCGTGGAGGCCGAGGGCTTTGCTGGACTGAATGAGGTTGAGATTTTTTCAGCGGAGAACTGGTGGAAGCGCGATCCGGACGCGGTGATGGAAGTCATCATCGAACGCGCCGCCGGCTGCTGCTGAGTTTGAATTACCTGTTTGCGCAGGCAGGCGGTCGGAAGGCCGGGGGAGGAGCAAGAGGAGCGCTTCCCCGGCGGATCGGCCGAAAACTGCGGAATCTGGTCGCTTGACACGAGGTCAGGCGCCCGTAACCTACTATCCAGTAGTCAAGGGAGGAGACTATCATGTCCATGATTTCGAAGCTGGCTGTTTCCGCAGCCGCAATCGCGATGTTCGCCGCCAGCGCGGCCACCGCCCAAACCTGGCAGCCCGACCGGCCGATCAACATCATCGTGCCGTGGTCGGCGGGTGGTTCGACCGACCAGGTCACCCGCGTGGTGGCCCCGATCCTTGCCGACGCGCTTGGCACGGAAGTCGTCGTGGTCAACCAGCCGGGCGCGTCCGGCTCGATCGGCACCAAGGCGGCGACTGATGCCCCGCGTGACGGCTATACCTGGACCGCGAACGCAATCGCCAACAATGCCACCTATGCCGTTTCCGGCCTTCTGGAAGAATCCAACATCGATGATTACCGGATCTACCTGCATGTCGCCAACGCGCCGCTGATCTCGGTCAACTCCGATGCGCCCTACAAGGATTTCGCCGAACTGATGGAAGCGATGAAGACCGGCGATGTGACCGTCGGCACCGCCGGCGTCACCTCCTCCGGCGGCACGGCCTTTGCCACGCTGCAGGATGCGATGGGCGGCGAATTGTCGGCGCGCATGGTCGCCTATGATGGCGGCAATCCGGCCGTTATCGCCGCGGCTTCCGGCGAGGTCGACATGACGACCCAGCTTGCCGTGGAGCAGACCGAAATGATCAAGGCCGGCCGTCTGCGTCCGCTCGCCGTGCTCTCCGACACGCCGCTCGAAATCGAAGGCATCGACCCGGTTCCGCCGGTCACCAAATGGCTCGATATCGATGTCGCTCCGGACTATTTCGGCGTCTTCATCCCGAAGGGCGCGCCGCAGGAGGTCTATGACACGGTCGATCAGGTCTGGGCCGACAAGGTGATGAACTCCGAGGCGCTGAAGAAATATGCCAATGAGCGCGGCGCGAGCTTTGCGCCGAGCTATGGCGACGAGGCCCGCGCCCGCGCCATTCCGGTTGCGACCAACGAGGCCTGCGCCTTGAAGGCCCGCGGCGAGGCGGTCAAGGACCCGTCCGAAGTCGGCCTGACCTGCCCGGAATAAGGCTGCCAAAGAGCGAGGCCTTGGCGATATAAAATCTCCCCCCTTGAGGGGGAGATGCCCCGACAGGGGCAGAGAGGGGT
>NZ_DEPM01000227.1:0-3734 GCF_002358775.1 Martelella sp. UBA3392 | reverse complement strand
GCAGAGAGGGGTGAACCCTCTCGATAGGGTCGGAGCTTGCGGTTTTTAGGGCTTACGCCCTTTACCCCTCTCTGTCGCTTTCGCGACATCTCCCCCTCAAGGGGGGAGATTGTTGGTGGAGAGGCTCGCTGAGAACGCCAAGCCTTGGTCCGCTGAAAGGCCGCGCGAGTAGCCTATCGGGCGTTGCGACCATAAAAAAACAAACCGGGGCGGCGGTGCCGCCGCCTCATCCCGTTTCCTCGGAGGCTTCATGCTGAAAATCCGCTCCGTCGACATTGCCGTCTCGACCATCCTGCTCGCCGTCGGGATTGCCCAGCTCATTGGCGGCTACACCATGGACCGGCTGGAAGTCCGGCACATTCCGCCGGCAAGCTTCCCGGGCCTGCTGCCGATCGTGCTTGGCATCGCCATGACCATCGTGGCCGGCCTTCAACTCATCGGCCTCCTGCGCAGCCGGGATGGCGACGACGAGCGCCGGGCGAGCGGCATGGTGACCCGCGAGGAACTGGTGCGGCTTTCCGGGCTCATTGCCCTTTGCGCGATCTACGCGATCGTGCTGGTCGGGCGCGTGCATTTCTGGGTGGCGAGCAGCCTGTTCGTCGCCACCTTCATCCTGGCTTTCGAGTTTTCGCCCGGCATGCCGCGGCGCGCCATGATCATCACCATCGCCCGCGCGCTGGTGATTGCGATCGTCTTCGGCGGCGCGGTGTCATACCTCTTTGAAGATCTGTTTCTGGTGCGCCTGCCATGACCCCCGTGATCGACGCGCTCGCCAGCGCCTTTTCCGAACTCACCACGCCGATGATGCTGTTCAACGTCGTCTGGGCGACGCTGCTCGGCATCTTCGTCGGCGCGCTTCCCGGCCTGACGGCGACGATGGGCGTGGCACTCCTGACGACGCTCACCTATTCGCTCGACAGAAACACCGCGATCATGGTGCTGATCTGCATGTATGTCGGCGCGATCTATGGCGGCTCGCGCAGCGCCATCCTGCTCAATATTCCGGGAACGCCGGCGAGCGCCGCCACCGCGCTCGACGGCTTTCCGCTGGTGCGCAAGGGCAAGGGCTCGCTCGCCATGGCGATCGCCACGCTGGGCTCGATGCTCGGCACGCTGGTCGGCATCGCCATGCTGGTGTTGATCGCGCCGCCGCTCGCGGAAGCCGCCTTCGGCTTCGGCTCCTATGAATTCTTCTGGCTGGCGCTGTTCGGCATCATCATCTCCGGCCAGCTCACCCATTCCGGCGAACCGCTGAAGGGCTATATGGCCGGCCTGATCGGCCTGTCGGTGGCGATGATCGGCTCGGAAGGAATTCATTCCTATGTCCGCTTCAATTTCGGCATCCAGCAGATGAATGGCGGGATCGAACTGATTCCGGCCATGGTCGGGGCGTTCGGTTTTGCCGAAGTGCTGTTCGCTATGACGCTGCCGGCGGCCGAACTCGCCCGCAGCAAATCCGTGCCGGCGCCACTGAAGGAGCTGTTCTCCAGCGTCTGGCGCTACAAGCGTACGGTGCTGGAATCCGGCATCATCGGCACGCTGGTCGGCATCATTCCGGGCGTCGGCGAGGATATCGGCGCCTGGGGCTCCTATGCCGCGGCCAAGCGCCATTCGAAGGAGCGCGACGAATTCGGCAAGGGCAGCCAGGAAGGGCTGATCGCGGCAGAAACGGGCAATTCCGCGGTGGTGCCCGGCTCGCTGATCCCGACGCTGACACTCGGCGTGCCGGGCTCGGCATCGGCCGCCGTGCTGATCGCGGCGCTGTTCCTGCATGGCGTGCGCCCCGGGCCGATGATCATGTTCGACCAGCCCGACATGATCTACACCATTGCCGTGATGCTGATCTTCGCCACGATCGCCATGGGCGTGTTCGGCATGGCGCTGACGCCGCTCTTCGTCAGGGTGCTTCAGATCCCGCGCACGATCCTGATGCCGATGGTGTTCACCCTCTGCGTCATCGGTCCCTATGCACTGTCCCAGCGGATTTTCGATATCTGGGTGATGTTCGCCTTCGGCGTCGGCGGCTATATCCTGCGCCGCCTGAACTACCCGATGGCGCCGCTGGTGCTCGGCATTATCCTCGGTGCGCTGCTGGACAAGAGCTTGCGACGCGGGCTGATCCTGTCCAATGGCGATATCACCGCCTTCTTCACGCGGCCCGTTTCGGCCGGTTTCGCGGTGCTGATCGCGCTCACCATCCTGTTCTCGATTCCCGCCGTCCGCCGGTTTGCAAGCTTCAAACGCTGGCGCGGCGATGCTAACGGGGAAGACGCGAAGACGAAATAGGGAGAAACGGGCGTGGCGAGGCGGACAGCGGTAAAGACGAAACGGGGAACGCGCGATGCGGAGGCTTCGCGCGCGGCAATCCTCCAGGCGGCGCTCGACGAATTCTCGTCGGTCGGCTATGACGGCGCCCGCGTCGACCGCATCGCCGCCGAGGCCGGCCTGTCGAAACCGCTGCTCTACGACTATTTCGGCGACAAGGACGAGCTCTACAAGGCAGCGTTGCGCGAGGCCTATGTGCAGATTCGCGCCGGCGAGGAAAAGCTGGCGCTCGAGGCGCTGTCGCCGGAGGATGCGGTCGGGGCGCTGGTGATGTTCACCATGACCCATTTTCGCACCCGGCCCTGGTTCATCACCATGCTGAACACCGAGAACCTGCGGCAGGGCTCCTCCGTCGGCAAGATCGGCGACCGGCGCGAGATCCAGTCGAAGCTTCTGATCAAGCTTGAGGAAGTGCTCAAACGGGGTTGGAAAGACGGGGTTTTCCTGCGGAAGGCCGAGCCGGTGGAAGTCTATCTGATGATCGCCTCGCTCTGCTATTTCCCGGTCTCCAACCGCTTCACGCTCGCCGAGGTCTTCGGCTTCGACGCCAGCGAAGAGGGCCTCAACGCCCATGCCCGCCGCGCCACGGAGGCGGTCGTCGGCTGGCTCAAGCAGAAAGGCGAAAGCTGATGCCCCGCCTTGTCTGCTGCAACGAACTGCTGAGCCGGGAAGGTCTCGATTTTCGGGCGCAGTGCCGGTTTGCGAAGGCCGTCGGCTTTGACGCGCTGGAGCTTGCGATCGAGAGCTTTCCCGCTGACCCGCTCCGCCTTTCGGAGAGTGAGGTGAGGGCGATGCGGCAGACGGCGACCGATGAAGGCATGGAGATTGCCGGCCTGCACTGGCTGCTGTCCTCCGCCCCGGCGCTTTCGATTACGGACCCCGCTGTCGCCGAAGAGACGACGGACTACCTGCTAAGGCTCGTTGACATCTGCGCCGCGCTCGGCGGCCATGTGCTCATCCACGGCTCGCCCCAGCAGCGCCGCCCGCTTGCCGGCATCGCGGGTGCGGCGACCTATGACCATGCGGCGAAACTGTTCGCGCCCGTCGCCCGCGCCTGTCACGACGCCGGCCTGACCTATTGCATCGAACCGCTTTCGCGCGACCAGACGCCGTTCATCAACACCCTGGCGGATGCCCGCCGGCTTGTCGAGATGGTCGGATCTCCGGCATTCAAGACCATGCTCGACTGTTCCTCGGCGGCCCTTACCGAAGAGGAAAGCGTGCCGGCGCTGATCGAAAAATGGATGCCGACCGACCTGATTGCCCATGTGCATCTCAACGACAGCAATCGCGGCGCGCCGGGCACAGGAGCCGATGATTTTTCGGCCATCATTGCCGCGATCATAGCGAGCGGATATGGCGGGGACCTTTCGGTCGAACCGTTTACCACCTGCGTCAGCGCGGAAGTG
>NZ_DEPM01000242.1:0-4506 GCF_002358775.1 Martelella sp. UBA3392 | reverse complement strand
ATGATTTCGCCAGCGCCCTCTGGCTCGCGCCGATCCTGCTGCTGGTCTCGGCGGGCGTGCTGCAAAGCCGGCGCAATCTCGGCTTCGTGTTCCAGTCGCTGCTGATCTGGGCGGCGGTGCTGCTGGTGGTGGCGGCGGCCTACATCTTCCGCGACGATTTCCGCACTGTCGGCGCGAGGCTCTTCAGCGGGCTGATCCCCGGCATGGCGATGGAGACGACAATGTCCGATGGCCGCGAACAGGTGATTCTTCACAAGCGCCTGGACGGCCATTTCGCCGCCAATGTCGAGATCGATGGAGAGACGATCACGATGCTGGTCGATTCGGGCGCAAGCCGCGTGACGCTCACGGCGCGCGACGCCGCCCGCATCGGGTTTGAAGGCTCCGATCTCAGCTATACCGCGATGGTGACGACCGCCAACGGCACGGCGATGGCCGCGCCCATTACACTCGATGAGGTTTCGATCGGCCCGATCACGCGGCGCAACGTCAAGGCCATGGTGGCAACCGAAGGCAGGCTTGCCGAAAGCCTGCTCGGTATGAGCTTCCTGTCAACGCTGACCTCGGTCGACATGCGCTCCGACGAGTTACGCCTGACCGAATAAGCCTGTCAGAAGAACGAATAGAAAAACCGCGCCGAGATGATCAGCAGGAAGATGCCGAAGCCGGCTTCCAGCTTCCGCTTACTGAGCCGGTGCGCGACGGTGGCTCCGAGCGGCGCGATCAGCATCGTGATCGGGATGATCAGGGCGACAGCCACCCAGTTGATATAGCCGGTCGACAGCGGCGGAAGCCCCGCCTTGCCCCAGCCGCCGACGATATTGCCGATGAAGCCCGGAATCGAAATCAGCACGCCGACCCCCGCGGACGTCGCCACCGCCTGATGGATCGGCCGGTTGAAGAGCGTCATGAAGGTGTTGTTGAGCGTGCCGCCGCCAATGCCAATCAGGCCGGAGAGCAGGCCGATGAGCCAGCCATAGACGAACAGCGCCGGGTTTTTCGGCAGGTCATCGCCGAGCCGCCATTCGGCCGATCTGGGATAGAGCATCTTGAGGCCGATAAGCAGCGTGATCACCGCGAAGGCGCCGCGCAGCAGGCTGCCGGGCGCATAGGCAATCACCAGTGTCGAAACCACGGCCCCGAACGGTACCGCGATCACCCACCGCCTGAGCACCGCCATGTCGACCGCGCCGCGTTTGTAATGCGACTGGAAGGAGCGTAGCGATGTCGGAATGATGATCGCAAGCGAGGTGCCGACGCTCAGCTTGATACGCAGCCCGTCATCCACGCCGAAAAGGGCGAAGGCCTGATAGAAGACGGGAACCAGCACGGCGCCGCCGCCAATGCCGAAAAGCCCGGCCAGAAACCCGGCAATTCCGCCGGCAAGCGCCAGCAATACGCAAAGTTCGAGAAGTTCGGAAAGCGGCGGCATCTCATTCCCCTCTGAGACGCTGCCATCTTTCCGAATTTTTCGGAATGAGGGCTCAAATGCGTCTCGATGTCATCAAAACGAGATGTTCTTACACTATCCAAACCACGGGGCAAGGCGGCGCCACCCGCTGCCTGGTACGATTACCGTAACCTGCCTATTGCCGCCCCGGATTTTGAAGAGTGACATACTGCCCTCTGACTTCACATCACCGAATTGTTTCCGCCTTTTTGCCGGCCCTCACACGGGCCGGCTTTTTTCTTTGCGGCCGACAGTCTGGCCCGAGGCTTAAGCGCGCTCAGCCTTCAAGGTCGACGTCGAGGATCGCCATCGAGAAATTGTAGGAGCGGTCGCCGTCCTCGTCGTCGAGATAGATCACGCCGATGAACTCCTCGCCATTGTAGACCTCACAGGAATCATCCTTGCGCGGCCGCGCCCGGACCGCAAAGCTCGGGCCGAAGAGACGTTTGAAATAGGCGTCGAGTTTTTTGATTTCGTCTTGTTTCAAGGGATTTTCTCCGTCTGGCCTTTGCAATGTCCGCGGCTTTTGCCATGCGCGCCGGCGAAACGCAAACGCGCGACCGCACGGATTTGTTCTCGCCCGCGCCTATTCCTCGGAAATGATCAACTGGTCCATCGAGCGCGCGGGATCGGAGCAGCCGGCCGTGCCGATGACCTTGGCGGGAACGCCCGCGACCGTGGAATTGGCCGGCACCGGCTTCAGCACCACGGATCCGGCCGCGATGCGCGAGCACTTGCCGACCGAAATATTGCCCAGCACCTTCGCCCCCGCGCCGATCAGAACGCTGTCGCCGATCTTGGGGTGGCGGTCGCCGGTCTCCTTGCCGGTGCCCCCGAGGGTCACGCCCTGCAGGATCGAGACATCGTCGCCGATCGTCGCCGTCATGCCGACCACGAGGCCGGTGGCGTGATCGAGGAAGATGCCCTTGCCCATCTTCGCGGCCGGATTGATATCGGTCTGGAACACGCTGGAGGAACGGCTCTGCAGATAGAGCGCCAGATCCTGCCGGCCGCGATTCCACAGCCAGTGCGCCAGCCGGTGGGTCTGGATCGCGTGGAAGCCCTTGAAGTAAAGCACCGGCTCCATGAACCGCGTGCAGGCAGGGTCGCGGTCGTAGACCGCCTGGATATCGACACGCAGGATATCGCCCCATTCCGGCCAGTCGCGGCGCATTTCCTCGAAGGTCTGTCGCAGGAGGATCGCCTGGACATCCGGGTGGTCGAGCCGCTCGCAGATGCGGTAGACGACGCAATCCTCCAGCGAATCATGGTTCAGAATGGTCGAATAGAGAAACGCCGCAAGGATCGGGTCCTTTTCCAGCGCGTATTCGGCTTCCGCCCTGAGGCTCGCCCAGATCGGATCGACGGCCTTCAGATTGGTTTCCTGGCTGTTCTTTTCGGGCTGCGCGGGCATAACGGCCTCCTTTTCTTCCGGTTCTCCGGGCGTCGCACCTGCCGTCGCCGACAGCACGATGAAGGACGCAATTTGCGGGGAATATAGATCAGCCGGCCGCAATTACCAATGCGGCGGTCTTCAGTTTTTCGTGTCGGCCACGTTCTGAAGGAAATCCAGAACCGCCTGCTTGAACACCTTGTCGCCAACGGCGAGCATATGGTCGCGGTTCGGAATGTCGAGCGCCCGCGCATTCTGCATCAGGCCCGCAAGCGTCTGGGCGGAGCCCGCGAGATCATCGCGGGTACCGACCCCGATCAACGTCGGCGCGGCGATGCTGCCGACATCCTCGCGGCTCACGAGCTCGCGCGAGGTCTCGATGCAGGCGGCGAGCGCGATCCGGTCGCTTCTGGTCTGGTCGGCGAAGGCGCGGAACATGCGGCCGCGCTCATGGGTGACGTCGTCGAGCGAAGGCGCGCGCAGTGCTTCGGCGATCGGATCCCAGTCGCCTGCCCCGTCGCAAAGCGCGATGCCGAGACCGCCGAAGATCAGGCTGCGGACCTTCGCCGGATGGGCGAGCGCCAGATTGGCGGCGATGCGTGCGCCCATGGAATAGCCCATAACATGGGCGCTTTCGATGCCGAGGTGATCGAGCAGGGCCGCGGCATCCCCGGCCATCAGCCTCGGATAATAGCGTTCGGGATCATGCGGCTTGTCGCTTTTGCCATGGCCGCGATTGTCAAGCGCGATCACCCGGTGGCCCGCCTCGCCCAGCGTCTTCAGCCATCCCGGATGCACCCAGTTGACGGATGCCGTCGAGGCGAAGCCGTGAATCAGCAGGATGGGCTCCCCCGAACCGACATCGAAATAGGCAAGGTCGAGGCCGTCATGGCTGAAACTGTCGAAATCCGGGAGATTGAAATTCATGGCTGCACCGCGGCTGATCATTGTCAAAACACGCCCCCGAAAAGCCGCCTCGGCGACAAATCGGGTACTACACATTTGCGGCAAAGAGTTATAGTGTCCGCGCCGAAAGCTCAAGGAACCGGAGACAATTATGGCTGGTCACGCGATCGCGCATTTCAAGAACGACGAGGGACATCGCTCCATCGAGGTCGGGGTCAAGGAATTCATGTGCGTCGGCGCGTCCGCGCCCTTCGACCATCCGCATATCTTCATCGATATGGGCGATGACGACGAAGCCGTCTGTTCCTACTGCTCGACGCTTTACCGCTATAACCCCGCCCTTCACGCAGACGAGACCAAACCGGCCGGCTGCGCCTATCGGGTCGACGCGGCCTGACCGCGCGCCCGCCGGACGAGGCTTTCGGCGGTCAAGGAATGCCATGACAGTTCAACATGTCGCCATCATCGGAGCGGGCGTTGCCGGGCTGAACGTGGCGCTGGCGCTCGCCCGGCGCGGCATTTCCAGCGACATTTTCGAACAGGCGGAAGCCCTGAACGAGGTCGGCGCAGGCCTGCAGATTTCGCCCAACGCCGCGCGCTGCCTTGAACGGGTCGGCGTGCTCTCCCGGCTGGAAAGCCAGTGGCGCGAACCGCGCGAGATCACCCTTGCCTCCGGCGTCAGCCTTCGCCGGATCACCGGCCTGCCGATGAGCGAGGCCCGCGCGCGCTGGAACGCGCCCTATGGCGTTCTCCACCG
>NZ_DEPM01000292.1:0-14379 GCF_002358775.1 Martelella sp. UBA3392 | reverse complement strand
AGATGTCGCGAAAGCGACAGTGAGGGGGAGTCCATCCCTACGAACGCCCTCGCAATTCGATATGCTGCTTCACCCTCACTGCCCCTTTCGGGGCATCTCTCCCGCAAGCGGGAGAGAGTATTGGGTGCAAGCTTCGACGCCTATATTCAGCCGTCAGTGTCTTCCGCGAGAATGACAGGCAGGCAAAACAACCGGGGGCAGCCATGACGGCCGTCCCCGTTCTCCTCATCACAGATCCGGCGCGAGCGGCACGTCGATCGAGCCGTCGAGGAATTTCTTCGGTCCGTCGGAGCCCGGCGACATGTCGAACTCGAAGATATCGAGCGGCAGCCAGAGCGTGGCGCAGGAGTTCGGAATGTCGACGACGCCGGAGATATGCCCCTGCACCGGCGCGGTTCCCAGAATCGCATAGGCCTGGGCGCGGGTGAAGCCGAACTTGGTCATGTATTCGATCGCGTTGAGGCAGGCCTGGCGGTAGGCGACATTGACATCGAGATAATGCTGCTTGCCGCTTTCATCGACGGAGATGCCCTCGAAGATCAGGTAGTCGTCATATTTCGGCACGATCGGGGACGGCTTGAAGATCGGGTTCTTGATGCCGTATTTGGCCATGCCGCCCTTGATCAGGTTGACCTTGATATGCAGCCAGCCGGCCATTTCGATGGCGCCGCAGAAGGTGATTTCGCCATCGCCCTGGCTGAAGTGCAGGTCGCCCATGGAAAGGCCGGCGCCGTCGACATAGACCGGGAAATAGATCTTCGAGCCGCGCGACAGGTCCTTGATGTCGCAATTGCCGCCATGTTCGCGCGGCGGCACGGTGCGGGCACCTTCGGCCGCCGCCTTGTCGCGTTCCTCGCCCTTGAGCTTGCCCATATGGGCGGACTTGGTGTTCGGCAGTTCGCAGAGCGCCGGCACCCGGTTCGGGTCGGTATCCTTCAGCGCTTTTTCGCGCGAGTTCCACATGTCGAGCATGGGGCGGTCGGGAAGGCAGCCGATGAGGCCCGGATGGATAAGCCCGGCATAACGCACGCCCGGCACGTGGCGCGACCTGGTGAACATGCCCTCGAAATCCCAGATCGATTTCTGCGCTTCGGGGAAGTGCTCGGTCAGGAAGCCGCCGCCATTCTGCTTGGAGAAGAAGCCGTTGAAGCCCCAGAGCATGTCTTCCTTGGTGCCGATATCGAGAATATCGACCACCAGAAGATCGCCGGGCTCGGCGCCCTTCACGCCGATCGGGCCGGAGAGATAGTGGACCTGTTCCAGTTCGACATCGCGCACGTCGGCTGCATCGTCGTCGTTCTTGATCTGGCCGCCGGTCCAGTCATAGGTCTCGACCTTGAAGTCGTCGCCAGGCTCGACCCAGCACGCCATCGGAATATCGGGATGCCAGCGATTGTGGATCTGCTCGTTGGTGTGGGGCGATTGGCTGAGATCGATCTTGATCAGCGTATCGGTCATATTCGCTACTCCTTCGATGTTTTGGGCAGTGGTTGGGGTCAGACGGAAAGGAAGCCGGCAACGCGGGCTTCATCGATGCCCGCGCGCGGGCTTTCGTGGACGATCTCGCCCTTCTCGATGACGAGCACGCGGTCGGCCATGTCGAGGGCGAAGCTCAGCACCTGTTCGGAAACGAGAATGGAAAGGCCCATCTCGTCGCGGATGCGGCAGAGCGTGCGGGCCATTTCCTTGATGATGGATGGCTGAATGCCCTCGGTCGGCTCGTCGAGGAGAAGAACTTTGGGCTTTGAGGCGAGCGCGCGGGCAATGGCGAGCTGCTGCTGCTGGCCGCCGGAAAGGTTGCCGCCGCGACGGCTTTTCATTTCGAGCAGCACCGGGAACAGCTCGTAAATATGGTCTGGCACGGTGCGTTCGTCGGTCACGGTCAAGCCGGTCTCGATGTTTTCCTTCACCGTCATCGACGAGAAGATCATCCGCCCCTGCGGAACGTAGGCGAGGCCGGCGGCGACCCGCTGATAGCTTTCCATCTTCTCCACCGGCTTCTCGCCGATGCGGATGACGCCCGAAGACGAGGGAACGACCCCCATCAGCGATTTCATCAGCGTGGTCTTGCCCATGCCGTTGCGGCCCATGATGGCGACGATCTCGCCGGGCCGGAGCGCGAAATTCATGCCGTGGATGACTTCGCTCTGGCCGTAGCCGACATGCAGGTTCTCGATTGCGAGCATGACTTTGTCTCCTAATGGCCGAGATAGACTTCGATGACCTTGGGGTCGTTCTTCACATGCGCCATCGAGCCTTCCGACAGTACCTTGCCCTGGTGCATCACCGTCACCCGGTGGGCGATGTCCTCGACGAACTTCATGTCGTGCTCGATCACGATCACCGACTGGTTCTGGATGATGGTGTTCAAAAGCTCGGCGGTCTTGATGCGCTCGGCGACGCTCATGCCGGCGACGGGCTCGTCGAGCATCAGGAGCTTCGGGCTCTGGATCAGCAGCATGCCGATCTCCAGCCACTGTTTCTGGCCGTGGCTGAGGATCGCGGCCTCGGTGTCGAGGTGATCCTTGAGGAAGATCATCTCGGCAACATCCTCCACTCGGTCGACCACTTCAGCGTCGCGACGGAAGAACAGCGCGCCGAACACGTTGCGGCCGCGCGGGAAGGAAAGCTCCAGGTTCTCGAACACCGTCAGGTCCTCGTAGATCGACGGGTTCTGGAACTTGCGGCCGACGCCGGCGTGGACGATCCTGTGCTCGGCCATGCCGGTCAGTTCGTGGCCATCAAAGTTGATGCTGCCTTCGGTCGCCCTGGTGCGGCCGCAGATCAGGTCGAGCACGGTGGTCTTGCCGGCGCCGTTGGGACCGATGATCACGCGGATTTCGCTTTCATCGACATAGAAGGAGAGGTCGTTGACCGCCTTGAACCCGTCAAAGGAGACGGTGAGGCGTTCGACGCTCAGGAGGAAGTCTTTCTGGGCTGTAGGGGCGTTCATGATCGTCGTCCTCACTGGGCCGGTTCGGTGGCGGGTGTGTCGTCGGAACGGGAGGAGCGGAACCTTCCGAAGGCGCGGCCGAGCGTGGGCTCCACATGGTCATGGAAGAGACCGGCGAGACCGTTGGGGAAGGCCATGACGACGCCGATGAACAGACCGCCCATGGCAAACAGCCACAATTCGGGAAAGCTCTCGGAAAACGTGGTCTTGGCATAGTTGACGATCAGCGCGCCGTAGATCGCGCCGAACAGCGACAGACGACCGCCGACGGCACAGAAGATCACCATTTCGATCGAGGGCACGATGCCGACGAAGGACGGCGACATGAAGCCGACCTGAAGCGTGAACATCGCCCCGCCGATCGCCGCGAGCCCGGCGGACAGGCAGAAGATGAAGATCTTGAAGTTGGCGACGGAATAGCCGGAGAACCGCACCCGGTCCTCCCGGTCGCGCATGGCGACCAGTAGCCTGCCGAATTTCGAGATGCGCACGCCTTGGGCGAGGATCAGGCAGGCAAGAAGCAGGAATGCATTGACGAAATAGAGCACGACCTTGGCATCGTCGGTGCGGATATCCCAGCCAAGCAGGGTGCGAAGGTCGGTGATGCCGTTGACGCCGCCGGTATAGCCCTGCTGGCCGATGATCAGGATCGTCAGGATCGCCGCGATCGCCTGCGTTATGATCGCGAAATAGACCCCTCCGACGCGCCGCTTGAACATCGCGGCGCCGATGATGAAGGCGAAGATCATCGGCACGGCGACGATCGCGACCAGGGTGAAGGCGAGCGAGTGGAAGGGTTGCCACCAGAACGGCAATTGCGTGATCTGGTTCCAGTCCATGAAATCCGGAATGCCGGGCGTGGACTGGATGGCGGTTGCTTCCGGCGTCGAGGCTTCGAGCTTCAGAAACATCGCCATGCAGTAGCCGCCAAGGCCGAAGAAGATGCCCTGGCCGAGGCTCAGAATGCCGCCCATGCCCCAGCACAGCACAAGGCCGAGCGCGACGAAGGCATAGGTCAGATACTTGCCCATCAGGTTGAGGCGGAAGGTATCGAGCAGCGCCGGCAGCACCACCAGTATGATGGCTGAAAGGATGAGGAGAGCCAGCCACTCGCGCTTGGAAAACAGGACACTGACGAATTTCATGACTTTACTCCTCAGCGGCGGATATTGAGGGTGAACAGGCCCTGCGGACGGATCATCAGGATGCAGACCACGGTGAGCAGGGTGAGGACCTTGGCCATCGATCCCGACAGGAAGAATTCGAGCGTCGACTGGGCCTGGCTGATGGTGAAGGCGGAAGCGATGGTGCCGATCAGGCTGCCCGCGCCGCCGAACACGACCACGAGGAAGGTATCGACGATATAGAGCTGTCCGGCGGTGGGACCGGTCGAGCCGATCATGGTGAAGGCCGCGCCCGCAATGCCGGCAATGCCGCAGCCGAGACCGAAGGTCATGCGGTCGGCGCGCTTGGTGTTGATGCCGACGGCGCCGGCCATGACGCGGTTCTGCAGAACGGCGCGCACCTGCTTGCCCCAGGACGAGCGGAACATGATGAAATAGACGACGAAGGCGACGATGAAGGTCAGCACCATGACGAACAGACCGTTGATCGGGATCTCGATGATGTCGGTCAGCGCCAGCGAACCCATCATCCAGTCGGGAAGCGTGACGCCGACTTCGCGCGCGCCGAAAACGGAGCGGTAGATCTGCTGCAGGATCAGCGACAGGCCCCAAGTGGCGAGCAGCGTATCGAGCGGCCGCCGGTAGAGATGGCGGATCATTGCCCATTCCACCAGAACGCCAAGTGCAAAGGTGGCCATGAAGGCAAGGATCATCGCGATGAAGAAGTAGATCGGAAACAGCGCCGGCGCATATGCCGTCACCAATTGCGAGCACATATAGGTGACATAGGCGCCGAGGATCATGAACTCGCCATGGGCCATGTTGATGACGCCCATCTGGCCGAAGATGATGGCAAGGCCCAGCGCCATGAGCACGAAAACGGAGAACAGGCTGAGGCCCGCAAATCCCTGCATGGCCAGGATGGAAGAAAATTCGCCAATCGTATAGTCGCCAATCATCGTGGCCTCGCGGGTTGGAAGCTTGGGTCTCAAGGTCGGTGGAAGGGCGCTGCCCGATTTTCCGGGCAGCGCAGGCAAGGCTTATTGGTAGCCTTCGGGGAACGGGTTCGGTTCCATCAGCTCTTCGGTCTCGTAGACCACTTCATACTGACCGTCCGGGAGGGCGTGGCCGACGCGGGTCTTGGACCACAGGTGATGATTGTCATGGATCTTCACATAGCCTTCCGGCGCGGAGGTCAGCTCGATGCCGGGCGAGGCTTCCTTGATCTTGTCGATGTCGAAGGAGCCGGCCTTTTCAACCGCGGCCTTCCACAGCCAGGGTCCGAGATAGGCAGCCTGGGTCACATCGCCGATGACGATGTCGTCGCCCCACATCTCCTTGAAGGCGGAGACGAATTCTGCGTTGTTGTCGTTATCGAGGCTCTGGAAGTATTTCATCGTGGCGTAGGCGCCGGTGATGTTCTCGCCGCCAATGCCGAGGATCTCGTCTTCGGTCACCGAGATGGTGAGCAGCAGCGGATCTTCCTCGGTGAGGTCGATGCCGGCAGCCTTGAGTTGCTTGTAGAAGGCAACGTTGGAACCGCCGACGACGATCGCGTAGATCACATCAGGCTTCTTCAGCTTGATCTTGTTGATGACCGAGTTGAACTGGGTGTGGCCGAGCGGATAATATTCCTCGCCGACGACGTCCAGGCCGAGCTTTTCGATGTGCTTGCGGGCGATCTTGTTGGAGGTGCGCGGCCAGATATAGTCGGAGCCGAGCAGGTAGAAGCTCTTGGCGCCCTTTTCCTTCGTGACCCAGTCGATGCCGGCGATGATCTGCTGGGTCGCTTCCTGACCGGTATAGATTACGTTCGGGCTTTCCTCGAGACCCTCGTAGAAGGTCGGGTAGTAGAGCATGCCGTTATACTGCTCGAACACCGGCAGCACGGCCTTGCGGGAGGCCGAGGTCCAGCAGCCGAACACGGCGGCGACCTTGTCCTGCACCAGAAGCTTCTTGGCCTTTTCCGCAAAGGTCGGCCAGTCCGACGCGCCGTCTTCCTGGATGTATTCGATCTGGCGGCCCAGAACGCCGCCCATGGCGTTGATCTGTTCGATGGCAAGCTTCTCCGCCTGAACGGAGCCGGTCTCGCTGATCGCCATCGTGCCGGTGACGGAGTGGAGGATGCCGACCGTTACGGTATCGTCGGTGACGGCAAGCCCGGTCGTGTTGACCTCGGCGGTGGGGTATTCCTGCGCCGCGACCGGGAACGCCGAAGTGGCGATCAACGGCAGCGCCGCAAGCCCGGCGAGCAGGGCCCGTCGCGCTATCGATAGCGTGTGTTTGTGAAGTTCATCCCTCATGGCAGAGCCTCTTCGTGTCTCTAGGTTTCGGTACTCGCGCTGGCTCATCGCCAACTGAGGGGAAGTGTCGCCAGGAATGATGCGGCACAACAATGGAGCGTTTGACGTATTGGCCCTGGGGCGTTTTGCCCGTAGCGTCAGGTCAGATGAGCAGGGGATGCGATTATCGGCCTGAAGCGGCGGCAATCTTCGGGATGGGGCAAATGACCGGACAGCCGGAACGATACCGCAAACTTTTTTAGCCTGCCGCCAGGGCAGCATGTGGAACGGAACTTGCTTCCGCAAAGACGTGGGCCGTGCCGACGAAGGGGATCTGATGACGGGGGATACCGGAGCTTGACCACCGCCGAGCGCATACCGCGCAATCGCCGGACCTATAACAAGTGGGTCGCCAACCAGACGCTGGAAGACTACGCGCTCCGCTTCACCGCCTACAAGGTCAGGCGGTTTTCGAGCTGGCGGATCGCCAATACGGCGATCGGTGCGATCTCGTTTCTGGCGCTGGAGGCGATCGGCGGCGCGATCACGCTGAATTACGGGTTTGCCAACGCGGTGACCGCGATCGTGGTGAGCTGCGTGATCATCTTCCTGATGGGCGTGCCGATTGCCTATAACGCCGCCAAATACGGCGTCGATATCGACCTTCTGACGCGCGGTGCCGGCTTCGGCTATATCGGCTCGACCGTCACCTCGCTGATCTACGCGACCTTCACCTTCATCTTCTTCGCCATCGAGGCCGCAATCGTCGCGACCGCGTTGCAGCTCTGCACCGGCTTGCCGTTATCGATCGGATATATCCTCAGCGCGCTGGTCATCATTCCGCTCGTGACCCACGGCGTCACCTTCATCAGCCGGTTCCAGGCATGGACCCAGCCGTTCTGGGTGGTGCTGCAACTGGCGCCCTTCATCTTCATCGCCACCCAAAGTCATGCCGCGGTCCGGCAATGGACCGGCTATTCCGGCCTGTGGGGCAATTCGGACGGCAGCCCGGATATCGTCCATTTCGGTGCGGCCTCCGCGGTGCTGTTCTCGCTGGTGGCGCAGATCGGCGAGCAGGTCGACTTCCTGCGCTTCCTTCCGCGCCGCACGAAGGACAATCCTCTGCGCTGGTGGGCAGCGCTTTTCGCGGCCGGGCCCGGCTGGATCGTGATCGGCGGGCTCAAGATCCTCGGCGGCTCGTTCCTCGCCTTCTTCGCCTTCCAGCAAGGCGTGCTGTTCCACGAGGCTTCGGACCCGACGCAGATGTATCTGAGCGTGTTTCGCGAAATGCTGGGCTCGCCGGAACTGGCGCTCGGCCTCGCCGGCATCTTCGTCGTCATCTGCCAGATGAAGATCAATGTCACCAATTCCTATGCCGGCTCGATCGCCTGGTCGAACTTCTTCTCGCGCCTGACCCACAGCCATCCCGGCCGCGTGGTTTGGCTGGTGTTCAACGTCATGCTCGGCCTGCTGCTGATGGAGTTCGGCGTCTACAAGGCGCTGGAACAGACGCTCGGTCTCTATTCGATCGTCGCCGTCGCCTGGATGGCGGCGATCGTTGCCGATCTGGTGATCAACAAGCCGCTCGGGCTTTCGCCCCAGGGCATCGAGTTCAAGCGCGCCCATCTCTACGACATCAACCCGGTCGGTTTCGGATCGATGTGCATGGCCGTCCTTGCCGGGCTCGCAGCCTATTTCGGCTTCTTCGGCGAAACGCTTGCCCATGTCTACATCTACGTCGCGCTGATCTCCGCCTTCCTGCTCTCTCCGGCGATCGCCCTCGCGACCCGCAGCCGCTACTACATCGCCCGCAAGCCGCCGTCCGACTGGCAGAGCGGCGCCATGATCCAGTGCTGCCTGTGCGAACACCACTTCGACAGCGAGGACATGGCCCGCTGCCCCGTCTATTCCGGCCCGATCTGCTCGCTCTGCTGCACGCTCGATGCCCGCTGCGGCGATGCCTGCAAGACCGATGCGCGGCTGAAGGATCAGGTCCGTTCCTTTGCCGCCGCCTTCCTGCCGCAGAGCCTCGCAACCTTCGTTGAAAGTCGTCTGGCGCGCTATATCGCGGTCCAGACCATCGTCACGGCGCTGATCGCAACGGTGTTCTGGCTGATCTATTTCCAGTCGACCTTCGATCCGGCCCTGCCCGCCCAGCATATCGCGGCGGTGATGTGGAAGCTGTTCGTCATCCTGTTCATCATCTCCGGCATCATCGTCTGGCTGTTCGTGCTGGCGCAGGAGAGCCGCAATTTCGCCGAGGACGAATCCCGCAAGCACACGCGCATGCTGATGGACGAGATCATCGCCCATGACGAGACCGGCAAACTCTTGCAGAAGGCCAAGGAACAGGCCGAATCCGCCAATCAGGCGAAAAGCAAATATGTCGTCGGCCTCAGCCACGAACTGCGCACCCCGCTGTCGGCGATCCTCGGCTATGCGCAACTGCTGGAACGGCAGAAAGGTCTGCCGGTCTACATCCACAATGCCGCGCGCACCATCAAGAGGAGCGGCGAGCATCTGGCCGACATGATCGAGGGCCTGCTCGACATTTCGAAGATCGAGGCCGGAAGGCTCGAGATATTCCGCCACAAGATCGCGCTCCGTCCCTTCCTCGACCAGATCGTCGACATGTTCTCGCTGCAGGCGCAGGCCAAGGGCATCGGCTTCGAGTTCCACGCCACCTCCAACGTGCCGGATTACGTTTTCACCGACGACAAACGGCTGAGGCAGGTGCTGATCAACCTCCTGTCGAACGCCATCAAATTCACCGATCATGGAGAGGTGCGCCTCACGCTGTCCTATCGCGGCCAGGTGGCGACCTTCGAGATCGAGGACACCGGGATCGGCATCTCCGAAACCGATATCGAGCGCGTGTTCCTGCCGTTCGAGCGCGCCGAGCAGCCGGCCAATTCCTCGCGCCCGCCGGGCACGGGGCTGGGGCTCACGATCACCAAGCTTCTCGTCGACATCATGGGCGGGGAGCTGGTGGTGCGCTCGACCGTCGGCAAGGGCACCTATGTGGCGATCCGGCTGATGCTGTCGTCTGCCAAGGAACCGGTCGAAAACTCCTCGTCAATCTCCGCGATCAGCGGTTATGAGGGGCCGCGGCGCACCATTCTGGTTGCTGACGACGACCCGGCCCAACGCGCGCTGCTGGAGGACGTGCTGCGGCCACTCGGGTTTAGTGTGATCACCGTTTCCGATGGTCCCGCCTGCCTTTCGGCGCTGGCGCTTTACGCCCCCGACCTCGTCATCCTCGATGTCGCCATGCCGACCATGACGGGCTGGGAGGTGGCGCGCCAGGTGCGCAAGCGTTTCGACCGTGACCTGCCGATCCTGATGGTCTCCGCCGATGCCGGCAACGAGCGCACGCGCCCGGAATATTCCGGCCTGTGTGACGCCTATCTGGTCAAGCCATTCAGCTTCGAGGAACTGTTCGAGCACTTCTCCACGCTCATCCCGCTGACCTGGACGGATGATGACCACAGGGCGGACCTGCTCGAGGTGCGGACGGCGTTTTCGCCCGAGGAACTGCCGGAGGCGAGCAAGCTCAAGCAGCTCCACACACTCGCCCGGATGGGGTTCATCCGCTCGATCGAGGCGATGCTGAGCGAGATCGAGATTTCCACGCCTGCAACGGCAACCTTCTGCGGCCATATGCGCCAACTGCTCGACAATCACAGGCTGCACGATTTTTTGTCTGTCCTTGATGGGGTGAACCATGCCTGAGAAAACGGAAACAAGCCGGGTTCTGGTGGTCGATGATTCCGCCGATGCCCTGTTCATGCTCTCGGATGCTCTGAAGCTTGAGGGGATGGATGTCCTGACCTGCAACAGCGGCCGGCAGGCGATATCGCTGGCCAACAGCACCGCCCCGGACATCGTGCTGATGGACGCGATCATGCCGGGGCTGGACGGTTTCGAGACCTGCCAGATCCTGAAGGCGGAGCAGGGCTTCGAGGATACGCCGGTGATTTTCATGACCGGCTTCAACGAGAGTGAACATGTGGTGAGGGCGCTGACGGCGGGCGGGGTCGATTTCATCAGCAAGCCGATCATGCTCGACCAGCTGTTTGCCCGGATGCGGGTGCATCTCGGCAATGCCAGGCGCGCCCGCTCCGCCCGCAAGGCGCTCGATTCCACCGGGCGCTGGATCGTTGCCTGCGACCGCAACGGCAAGATCTTCTGGTCCACGCCTCAGGCCGCGGAGCTGATGCAGCGCGCCGGCATGCGCGCCGACCAGAATGCATACCTGCCCTGGGAGATCGTCGCGTGGTTGTCGGAAACCGAGGGGCAGAATGCCGCCGGCAACGAGAGCACGCGGTTTTCCCGCAACGGCCACGACATGGAGTTCCGCCTGCTCTCCGACGACGACAACGAGGAGGTCCTGCTGCGGCTGGTTGACCGCCAGCGCGGCACTGACGAGGAGCAACTCGCCAAGGCCTTCGGCGTGACGCTTAGGGAAGCAGAGGTGCTGCTCTGGATCGCCCACGGCAAGACCAACAAGGAGATCGCCGACATCCTCGTCATGTCGCCGCGCACCGTCAACAAGCATCTGGAGCAGATCTTCAACAAGCTCATGGTCGACAAGCGAACATCAGCGGCGACCATGGCTGTCAGGGTGCTGTGGCGCGATAGCTAGAGTTAATCCGACCGGAGCGAAGATCGACAAGATCTCAAACAAATGCATAGAGCGCAGATCTGATCCAATCAGATCGAAACGCGCTCCAGAGCATCAGAGAAAGACAAGATCAATCGATGGCGCATGCCGTTGCCAGAGCGGTCGCGCCGATGCGGCCGATGTCGCCGTCCTCCTCGTCGCTTGCGCCCGAAACGCCGATAGCGCCGATGATCTCGGAACCGGAGCGCAGCAGCACGCCGCCGTCAAGCGGCACCCCGTTGGGTATGCAGAGCAATGCAAAACGACCTTCGCCCTCGACGACCTTCTGGAAATCGAGCGTGTCGCGCCTGAAGAGCACGGCGGTACGCGCCTTCAGCGTTGCGATCTCGACGCTGCCGACCTGGGCGTTGTCGTCTCGATGCAACAGCACAAGGTGACCGCCATCATCGACGATCGCGATCACCAGCTTCAGGCCCCGGCTGCGGGCTTCCTTGTCGCAGGCTGCGGCTATGGTCCTGGCGGCCTCGAGCGTGAGTGCGGTTTTCGTTGCGAGCATTTGTTTTCCTCCAGTCAATAAAGCCGGACTCCGAGGTCTTGCACCCAGTGCAGGCCCTCGTCCGTTCCGGCGCGCGGTCTGTATTCGCAACCGATCCAGCCGCGGTAGCCGAGGTGATCGAGTTCGCTGATGAGATTGCCGTAATGAATCTCGCCCTCATCGGGTTCGGCGCGGCTCGGGACCGCCGCGATCTGAACATGCGCGATGAGCGGCAGATGGTTTTTCAGCCGCGTGAAGATGTCGCCCTCTGCGATGCCGACATGATAGGCATCGAACATGATCTTCACATTCGAGGCGCCGATTTGCCGGATGATGTCCGCCTTCTTCTCGATCGTGGAATAGAAATAGCCCGGCTTGTCTCTCTGGTTGATGCCTTCCAGCAGCAGCGTCATGTCCGGCGCGCGGGCGGCGGCCTGCTTGAGGTTCTCGACTAACACCGCTTGCGCCTCGTCCTTCCGCGCCGGCTCGACGACGCCGGCCATGACATGGATCGCGGATGCCCCGGCAAGTCTCGCCCACTCGAGCGCCTGTTCGAAATCGGCTTCGAAGGCCTGCCGGCAACCGGCGAGCGCCGCCCGTCCAAACTCGCCCTTGCCGGTATCGCCGGGCGACGTGTTGATGCCCAGCAGCGTGAGGCCAAGCGCCTCGCAACGCGCACGCACGTCCTGCGGCGGGAAATCATAGGGCCAGTGCAGTTCGATCGCGCGAAAACCCGCGGCGGCGGCGGCATCGATGCGGTCCAGCAGCGGGCGGTCGGGCCAGAGAAAGCCGAGATTGGCGGAAAATCTGGCCATGGCTCACCGCAGCCTGAATGTCGCGTTGAGATCAGCGATCATCGAAGGCGTCAGCTGCCTGACCGGCATGCCGTGGGTGATGATCGCAAGCTTTGCCGCCTCTTCCAGCTCCTCGATGGCGAAGACCGCTGCGTCGAGGCTTGCTCCGCAGACGATCGGTCCGTGGTTTTCGAGAAGGGCCGCGCTGTGATCGGCGACGATTGCGGCAATCCGCGCCTTGACGTCCGCCGACCCCGGCCGCGTGTAGGGCACGACGGGCACGGTGCCCACCCGCATCACCACGTAAGGCGTGATCGGCGGGATGGCGTCGGCCGGGTCGGTGTCCGAAAGACAGGCGAGCGCGGTGGCATAGGAGGAGTGCAGATGAACGACGGCGGCGCATGAACGGCCTTCGTAGAAGGCGAAATGCAGCGGCAGTTCCTTGGTCGGCTTGTCGCCGGAAATATGGTTCCCATCGGGATCGAGTTTCGAAAGGCGGTCGGGCTCGAGAAAGCCGAGGCATGAATTCGTAGGCGTCGCGATATAGCCGCCATCGATGCGCGCGGAAATATTGCCGGAAGAACCCGCCGTCAGGCCCCGCTCGAAAAGCGAGCGGCCCCATTTGACGATGTCCGCGCGTATCTTTTCCTCATTCATGGTCGTCCAAGCTCCTGCAAGGCCTTGCTGAAAAAGTCAGGGCCGCCGAAATTTCCGCTCTTCAGCGCCAGGCCGAGCGGGCCGCTTCTTTCGCCGATGAGCACCGGAACGCCGGGATCGATTTCACGGCCGACGCGCATGCTGGCAAGGCCCAGCGCCTCCACGACCGAACCCGATGTCTCGCCGCCGCCGACGACGATGCGGCGGATGCCGGCGTCGGCGAGGCAGACGGCCAGCGCGGCGAAGAAGCTTTCGATCTTTCCGGCGACCGCCTTCCGGCCGAACTGCCGCTGCGCCTCGGCAACCGCATCCGGCGCGGCGGTGGAGAAGATGATCGGCGCGTTGTCGCCCTGCTCGGCAACCCATGCGGCGACGCCCTCCGGGGTCGTCTCGCCGCTCAAAAGCGCGCGGGGATCGACGGTCAGGGACGGATTGGCCGCCGCATAGCGGGCCACCTGTTGCTGCGAATTGGTCGAGCAGGAACCGCACAGCACGACGCCGGGGCCGGTCACCGGGGGCAAGGTCTCCGCCGCGTCGGCGAGCTTGCCCCTGGCCCTGAAATTCCGCGGAAGGCCGAGGGCGATGCCGGATGCGCCGGTGACAAGCCTGTGATCGGCCACGGCGTGACCAATCGTGACGAGGTCTTCGTCGCTGCTGGCGTCGGTCACGACAAGGCGCCGGCCGGCCTTTTTCTCGGCGGCGAATGCCGCAGCCAGCGAAGCGTTTCCGGCGCGCACCGTGTCGAGGGCAATGCTTCCGACGGCGCCCGTGGTCTGATGTCCAAGCCAGCGGCGGATATCCGGATCGGTCATCGGCGTCAGCGGGTGATGCCGCATGCCGGTTTCGGAAAGCAGGCGGTCTGCGACAAAGAGATGGCCCATGAAAACCCGCCGGCCGGACGCCGGAAATGCCGGGCACACGACGGCGATATCGGTCTGCAGCAGGTCAAGCAGGGCTTCCGCCACCGGCCCGATATTGCCGTCCTGCGTGGAATCGAAGGTTGAGCAATATTTGAAGATGATCTGTTCGCAGCCCTGGTCGAGCAGCCAGCGCGCCGCCGCAAGAGACTGCGAAACCGCCTCTGAAACCGGGGCGGATCGGGTCTTGAGCGCAACGACGCCGGCCTCGCAGGCAGGCGGGTCGTGGGCGATGCCGGAGAGTTGCCCGGAAAACTGCAAAGTGGCCATGCCGCCCTTGGCAAGCGTGTTCGCGAGATCGCTGGCGCCGGTAAAATCATCTGCTATCGCACCGAGCAGCATGTCAGTTGTGCTCCGCTATCCGGCTTTCGCGTTCATCCTCGAGATGGACCCGGATGATGTCCTCGAACGAGGTCTCGCCGCGGAAGCCGAGTTCCTCGGCGCGGCGGGCGTCGAAGCCCTGCGGCCAGCCGGCGATGATCGCCGCGATGTC
>NZ_DEPM01000019.1:0-7453 GCF_002358775.1 Martelella sp. UBA3392 | reverse complement strand
GCAGAAATCGCGCGCCACCAGCGAGGACGCGCCGACGCCGGCCACATGAATGCGCCGCGCCGCGTCGGTGATGTCGAGCGCCCGGGAAATCGCGGTCTCGTCATTGGCGGCGAGCGTCTGCTGCATGGCGTGCATCTTGCTGGCAAGCAGCTTCTGCGCGATCGTGGCCTGGCTGTCGTCCAGCTCGATGGTCGAATGCAGCGCGCCGGGCGCGCGCCATTCGCTGGCCTTCGCCTTGCTGACGGCGAACTTCATGTCCTGATAGCCGGAAAAGCCGAGTTTCTGGGCGAACTTCACCACGCTCGATTGGCTGCGCCCCGTCTTTTCGGCAAGGCTGGCCGAAGACAGCCGCAGCACCTCGTCCGGATGGGCGAGGATGAAGTCGCCGATCTGCCGGTCTGCCGGCGCAAGGCTTTCAAGCTGGGCTTCGATGATGCTGAGAACGGACATGGCCTGCCTTTCGGAAAGGGTCGACGTATAAGAATAATAAATTCCTGAATTCAGGAATACAATGGAATTGTTGCGAATTGGTTTTTGCTGATCGACTGGTCGAGTTTGGAATAAATTATTCGTATAATTATTTGACAGTTGGAATTTGTGATTATAGCCTCTGCCTGAAGTGGGAGGCTGCCGCTGCGGATTCGTCCGGCGGCAAGCCTTGAAGGGCAGGGGAATTCCAACGTGAATCTGTTGAATGGCGAGCTCGACAAACTGGTCTCCGAAGGGCGCAATCCGAAAAGCGTCGAACTGGATCTTCTGAGCACGCGCGAAATACTCGAGACCATCAACGCCGAGGATGGGCTAGTGGCTGGGGCCGTCGCTCGCGAGATCGCGCCGATCACGGCGGCGGTCGAGCGCATCGTTGCTGCGTTTAATGCCGGCGGACGGCTGATCTATATCGGCGCCGGCACCAGCGGCCGCCTCGGCGTGCTTGACGCTTCGGAATGCCCGCCGACCTTCTCGGTTCCGCCTGGCATGGTGGTCGGCCTGATCGCCGGCGGCAATGCCGCGCTCACCACCGCCGTTGAAGGCGCGGAGGATGACCCTGCTTTGGGGCGCGCCGATCTTGAGGCCGTCAATCTTTCGAAGCGCGATGTCGTGGTCGGAATCGCCGTCAGCGGGCGCACGCCCTATGTGATCGGCGCGCTGGACTATGCCCGCGAAGTTGGGGCAGGAACCGTTGCGCTTTCGTGTAACCCCGCCTCCGCGATCGCGGAAATCGCTGAAATCTCGATCGCGCCGGTCGTCGGCCCCGAGGTCCTGACCGGCTCCACCCGCCTGAAGTCCGGCACGGCGCAGAAGCTCGTGCTCAACATGCTGAGCACGGCGAGCATGATCCGGATCGGCAAGGTCTACCAGAACCTGATGGTCGATGTGACGGTCAGCAACGCCAAGCTTTATGCCCGCGCGGTGCGCATCGTCATGGAGGCCTCCGGCGTTGGCGCGGACGCGGCGACGGCGCTGCTCGAGAAAACCGGAAATGACGTCAAGCTCGCCATATTGCTGGCGCTGACGGATATGGAATTGCAGGAAGGCCGCGATCTCCTGACGAAATCGGGCGGCTATCTGCGCAAGGCTATCAACCAGAAGACGGCGCAAGGCCGCGAAGACTGAAGTCGCTCCGGTCGCGACGACCGGCAATAATCATCATCTCGAGGGATAGGATCATGGGAAGAGTTCAAATCAAGACGATCGCATCGGCGCTGGCGATAGCCGCCGCGCTCACGGCCGCGCCGGCGGCGGCAGAGACACTGAAAATGGCATGGTCGCAGGATGCGACCGGCCTCGACCCGCACAAGCAGACCGCCTTCGCGTCGATCCGCTTGCTGGAACTCGTCTACGAGCCGCTGGTGCGTACCGATGCCGAACTGAACGTGGTGCCGGCCATCGCTTCCTCCTGGGAATTCTCCGAGGATGGCAAGACGCTCACATTCAAGCTCGATCCGAATGCAAAATTCTCCAATGGTGATAAGGTGATGCCGGCGGATGTGAAAGCGTCGTTCAAGCGCATTCTGGACGAGGCCACCAGTGCGGCGGCCCGCTCCAACTTCCTGTCGATCGAAACCATCGATACGCCGGATGATGAAACCGTCGTCTTCAACCTGTCGCAGCCGGACGTTCCGCTGCTGACTGCGATGTCCTCGATCAACGCGGCGATCGTGCCCGCCTCGGCGATCGAGGCCGGCACGCTTGGAACCGAGACCCTCGGCTCCGGCCCCTTCGTGCTGGACAACTGGGCGCCCAATTCCAGCGAGACGCTGACGGCCAATGAAAACTGGGCCGGCGGCGAACTTAGCATAGACGGGCTCGACATCTCGGTCCTGCCGGACGAGACCGCCATTCTGGCATCGCTGCGCACCGGCCAGGTCGATTTCGCGCTGATCAACGATCCGCTGGTCGCCACGCTGGTGCCGAATAATCCCGGCCTCACGCTCGATCGCGAGCCGGTGCTGTCCTACCACGTACTTCAGCTCAATGCCGAGGAAGGCGCGATGCAGGAGCTCAAGGTCCGTCAGGCGATCTCCTGCGCGATCGACCGGCAGGACGTGCTGGATGCCGCCCTTCTGGGCGAGGGCAAGGTCACCGGCCCGCTGACCATGCCGGCCTTCGCCACCGACCCCTCTGAACTGTTCTGCTACACGCAGGATCTCGACAAGGCCAAGGCTTTGATGGAAGAGGCCGGCTATGCGGACGGCTTCTCCGCCAAGGTGATGGCCGCAACCGGCGAGCCGCCGACGGCGGCGGCAGAGGCTCAGGTCATCCAGTCGCAGCTTGCCGAGATCGGGATCGATCTCGAGATCGAGATGATGGAGCTCAACGTCTATATCGACCGCTGGCTGAAGGGCGATTTCGACATGGCCGTGGCGCTGAACGGCGGTCGTACCGATCCCTACACCATGTATAACCGCTACTGGACCAAGGACGGCAACCTCAACCACGTCGCCCATTATATCGACGACGAGCTCGATACGCTGATGAATGAGGGCCGCGTGGAAACCGATCCGGCCAAGCGCAAGGAAATATTCGCTAAATTCTCAAAGCATATCACCGAGGTTTCGCCCTGGGTCTGGCTCTATACCGGTTACAGCTACACCGCCAGCACCGACAAGGTGAAGGGCTTCGAGGCGACGCCGACGGGCTCGCTTTTCGGCCTCACCACAGTCACCATCGGCGAATAAGCAAGGACGCGAGGTCAACGCCCCATGAACTATCTGACCCGAAGACTGGTGACCTTTCCTCTGGTCATGCTCGGGGTGTCGGTCCTCGTGTTCATCTCGATCAGGCTGGTTCCCGGCGACGCCATCACGGCGATGCTGGGGACCGAGGCCGGCCTGCTGACGCCGGGCCAGCGGGCAGCACTTGAAACCTATTTCGGCATGGACCAGAGCTGGTTCGGCCAGTATTGGCACTGGCTCGGCGGTGCGCTGCATGGTGATCTCGGCATTTCGGTCACCTATGGCAAGCCGGTGCTGGACGTCATCCTGCGGGTGTTTCCGCTGACGCTGGAGCTGGCATTGCTGTCGATGATCGTGGCGCTCGCCATTGGCCTGCCGGCCGGCATTTACGCCGCCACCCATGCCGAAAGGCCGTCCGACCTCATCGTTCGCGTGGTCGCGATGATCGGCCAGTCGACGCCAAGCTTCGTGGTCGCGCTGCTCGCGATCTACGCGCTGTCCGTCTGGTTCGGCGTGCTGCCGGCCATGGGCACATTCACGCCCCTGTTCGAAGATCCGCTGAAGAACCTCGCGCAGATGATCCTGCCGGCTCTCACGCTGGGTTTCGCTTTTGCCGCCGCCGTCACCCGCATCTCGCGTTCCGCCATGCTCGATATTCTCTCCGATGACTATGTCCGCACCGCCCGCGCCAAGGGCGTGCCGCAGCGCAAGGTGATCTGGCATCATGCGCTGCCCAATGCTCTGATCCCGGTGGTTACCGTCTCCGGCGTCGAGTTCGGCTATCTGCTGGGCGGGGCGGTGATCGTCGAGCAGGTGTTCGCGCTGCCGGGTCTCGGGCGCACGGTGCTCGACGCCATTCTCCAGCGCGATTATGCGCTGGTGCAGGGCAGCGTGCTGTTCATCGCGCTCAATTTCATGATCGTCAATCTGCTGGTCGATCTTGCCTATGCGGCGCTCGATCCACGTATCCGGCTGGGAGCGCAGTGATGGCTCTCCTGCGTTCGATCTTTTCCCATCCGAGCGGCCGCATCGGCGGCGCGATTGTCGGGCTCTACATCGTGATTGCGATCCTGGGTCTGATCGGCATCACCCCGCATGACCCGCTGACGCAGTTCCGCCTTGATCGCCTGCATGCGCCGTCCGCGACCTATTGGATGGGCACCGATCTGCTGGGCCGCGATGTCGCGAGCCGGCTGATGATCGGCATCGCGCAATCCTTCATCGTTTCCTTTTCCTCCGTGGCGCTGGCAACGATCGCCGGCATCGTGCTCGGCCTTGCGGCCGCATGGTTCGGCGGCAATTGGGATGGCGCGATCATGCGGCTGATGGATGTGCTGCTGGCGTTTCCGGCGATCCTGCTGGCGCTTTTGATCATCACCATTGTCGGCCCCGGCACCTGGACCAGCGTGATGGCGATCGCCTTCGTCTATACGCCGATCTTCACCCGCGTGGTGCGCGGCCCGGCGCTGTCGCTGAAGTCCCGCGAATTCGTCGATGCCGCCCGCACCTTCGGCTCATCGCGTTCCTACATCCTGTCGCGGCACATGCTGCTCAATCTGGTGGCGCCGCTCACCGTGCAGGTGACGCTGGCGCTCGCCTGGGCGCTGCTGACGGAGGCGGGGCTTTCCTTCCTCGGCCTCGGCACCCAGCCGCCGCAGGCCTCGCTCGGCCTGATGCTGAGCGAGGCGCGCAACCTGATGGAGATGGCGCCCTGGCTGCTGATCTTCCCCGCACTTGCGATCATGCTCGGCATTCTCGGCTTCAACCTACTGGGCGATGCACTGCGCGATATTCTCGATCCCCGTTCCAGGAGGGCAGAGGCATGAGCAGACTTGTTTCCGTCTCCGATCTCCGCGTCGGCTTCGGCAAGCAGCCGGAGAAGAACGAGGTCGTGCGTGGCGTCAGTTTCGATCTCGATGCCGGCGAGACGCTCGCGATCGTCGGCGAAAGCGGTTCGGGCAAGTCGGTCACCTCGCTCTGCCTCAACCGCCTGGTCGATTTCGGCGGCGGCAAGATCACCGGCGGGCGGATTGACTACACGCTGGCGGACGGCAGCACGGTCGACCTCGCGACTCTGCCGGAAAAGCGCCTGACAAGCATTCGCGGTCGGGAGATCGGCATGATCTTCCAGGAGCCGATGACCTCGCTGAACCCGGTCCACACCATCGGCGAGCAGATTGCGGAGAGTTTCCGCCTGCATCACGGCCTCACCGGCAAACAGGCGATGAATGCCGCGCGCGAGGCGCTTGAGCGCGTCCGCATCCCGGATGCGGCGCGGCGGCTGAAATACCACCCGCACCAGCTTTCCGGCGGCATGCTGCAACGGGTGATGATCGCGACCGCGCTGTCCTGCAATCCGCGCCTGCTGATTGCCGATGAGCCGACGACCGCGCTCGACGTCACCGTGCAGGCGCAGATCCTGGCGCTGCTTTCCGAGCTGAAGCGCGAAAGCGAGATGGGCCTGATCTTCATCACCCACGATATCGGCCTCGTCGCCGGCATCGCCGACAAGGTGATGGTGATGCAGGCCGGCGAGGTGGTGGAGCAGGGCGAGACCGACGCGGTTCTCGACAACCCGCAGCACGCCTATACCCAGCACCTCCTGAAGGCGGTGCCGCATTTCGCCGAGGGGCGGGCGGTGCGCCGCGACTTTACGCGCAAGCCCGAAACCAAACCGGCGCTTGCCGTTGAAAACCTCACCGTGCGCTTTCCCGTCGCCTCCGGCTTATTCAACAGACGGACGGGTGCCGTTCATGCCGTCGATGGCATCGATTTCGATCTGATGCCGGGCGAGACGCTTGGCATTGTCGGCGAAAGCGGCTCCGGCAAGTCGACCACGGCGCGCGCCATCATGGGATTGACCAAGCCCACGCGCGGCAATTTCTCGCTCGGCGAGGGCGGTTCGGTCGCCGCCCATGGCGATCCGATCCAGATGGTGTTCCAGAACCCCTACGCCTCGCTCAATCCGCGCCTTCGCGTCGACAGCATCCTCGCCGAGCCGGTGATTGCCACCGGCGGACGGCTGAACGCCGAGAGCCGCGCCCGCATGGCCGAATTGCTGAAACGCGTCGGCCTGCCTGAAAACGCGCTGACGCGCTATCCGCACGAATTCTCCGGCGGCCAGCGCCAGCGGCTCTGCATCGCCCGCGCGTTGATGCTGAATCCCTCCGTCGTGGTGCTGGACGAGGCGGTGTCCGCGCTCGATGTCTCGGTGCAGGCCATGGTGCTGGAACTGCTGACTGAGCTGCAGCGCGACATGAACCTCTCCTACGTGTTCGTCACCCACGACATGGCCGTGGTCGAGCGCATTGCCCACCGTATCGCAGTGGTCTATGCCGGCCAGATCGTCGAGATCGGCAATGCCCGTTCCGTGCTCGCCGATCCGCGGCATTCCTATACCAAACGGCTGATCTCGGCGGTGCCGAGCATCGACCGCCGTCACCAGGAGTATCGCGTGGACACCACCGACGTGCCGTCGCTGGTGCGCCCTGCGGGCTATGAACCGCCGGCCGCCGAATGGCTGTCTTATGGCGATGATCATATGGCGAGGGCCGAAGCATGAGCGATATCCGTTTCAACAGGGCCTTTTCGGTACTTGAGAAAGCCGTCGCCGCAGAGCGCATACCCGGCGGTGTTCTGGGGTGGGTCGACCTTGAGGGCAGGCGTTTGACACGTTCCGCGGGCAGGGCCGCGATCGTGCCCGAAGAGCGCCCGATGGCCATCGACACATGGTTCGATCTCGCCTCGCTCACCAAGGTGATTTTCACCACGTCGCGCATTCTGGCGCGCGCAGAAGCCGGAGACATCGACCTCGATGCGCCGCTCACCTCCTTGATCCCTGATTTCCGCCAATATGATCCCAACTGCTGGGAGCGGCAGGTGACCTTCCGCCAGTGCCTCGGGCACCAGACGCATTTTCCCGCGGTCGAGCCGATCTACACCTATGGCGGCGATCCGGACCGCCTGAGAGCCTTCGTGCTGCAGCGGGAATGGCGGCGGGTGGAAACGCCAGTCTATTCCGATATCAACTACATCCTGCTCGGTATCGCGCTGGAGCGGCTTTCCGGCAAGACGATCCGTGATCTCGATCCTGGTCCGGGCTTCGCCTGGTCCGCCGCGCCGGAGCAAACGGCCGCCACCGAGCGCTGCACCTGGCGCGGTCGGGTGATGGCGGGCGAGGTGCATGACGAGAATTGCTACGCCCTTCAGGGCTCCGGCCATGCCGGGCTGTTCGGGCAGGTCGACGCCGTTCTGGATTTCGCCCGCGATCTTCTGGA
>NZ_DEPM01000154.1:10062-22099 GCF_002358775.1 Martelella sp. UBA3392 | reverse complement strand
GCGCGTACTGTCGGCCATGGTTGCGTTCGTCTCATCGATAAACGCCCCAAGGCCCGAAACGCGGCGTGGAGACACGCGCATCCCGCGGTGCGTTCATTGGACCGGACAGTGAGATCGGTCGGCGGGTGCCGGAAAGTGAGCGCAGCCGCCGGACTCGATCCGCGGTGGGCGGGTGTGTTCGCAGTAGCGAAGGTTCGGGGATACGACGTCCAGGAAGGAACATCTCTTCCCAGACGCGCCCAACGCGGCGTTCAAGCTTGAGCAAGGCTGAAGCCAGGCCATCGGGGTCGCCGGTCAGTTCAGCGCCGCCCCTATCGGCATCGTATTCTCGAGCCCGCGAGAGCGCGAGCTGAAGAAGAGCCATAATGGTGGGTGAAAACATCAGCACGAGCGGTACCTGCCAAGGCACATAAGCAGCACCGGCCAGAATGAGCGGCAAATTCAGCAGCAGGATTAGTTGCCCAACCCAGGACGCGAGCGACACCGCGCGCGACATCGCATCGGCCAAACCCATGATCCAGAGATCGCGGTTCGCAATGTGAGCGATTTCGTGTGCCAGGACACCGACGAGTTCGCGGTGGTCCATCAATCGCAAAAGACCATCACTAACGCAGACGGCGCTTTCATCCGGAGAGCCCACAGCGAAGGCGTTCGGCATCTGGCTCGGAATGTAGTAGAGTTCCGGCACACGCGGCAGTCCGGCGCGGCGTGCAAGTTCAGCCAGTGTAGCGATTCCGTCCGGAAACTCCCGCCCGCTGAGCCTGCGTGCACCATAGGCGTTCAGTAACAGGCGTTTCGGGATGCCGGGTGTCATCAGCAGTCCCAGCAAGGACACGATGACCATCGCAATCGCCAAGCCCTCTCCCGCAATCGCTGAAACGATGAACCAGGCGATAACCGCCATACCCGCCAAAAGCAGGATGGATTGGAGCAGGTTCAGGAATTGGTGGCGTGGCGTCGCAGTCATAACGGCAACAAATTTCACTCGCGGCTAACGGGAAGTGGCACGCTTCAAGATGTAAGAATTTTGGGCGACTTTGCCAGCCTCGTTCTTCATTTCTGAGCCCTCTTGAACTCGGATCAGGCAATACCAATCTTGCCACTCGCGATAAATCAACAACATCTCTGTGAGGCGGCGCCGAGGAGAGAAAAGGATGGAGAAAAGAACTCAATACAACATCTGGTACTGGGTCGCGGCTTTCGTGGCGGTGCTTTTCTTTCAAGGCGTTATCGCGGATTGGCACTCTGTCGCGCCGATCAGCTATAGCCAGTTCGAAAGCTATCTGGAACAGGGCAAAGTCGCGTCAGTCGCTGTCGGCCAGGACACAATCGCCGGCCGGTTTACCGCACCCGTGGACGGAAAGAGTCAGTTCGTCACGACCATCGTCAATCCCCAGATTCTTGATCGTATCGACAAATCGGGAGTGGAGATAACCGGTGTGCCACAGAATACCTTGCTGGGCACGTTGATCTCCTGGGTGGCCCCCGCACTGGTGTTCTTCGCGGTCTGGATGCTGCTGTTTCGTCGCTTTGCCGACAAGCAGGGCTTTGGCGGTTTCCTGCAGGTAGGCAAGAGCAAGGCCAAGGTTTATATGGAGAAGGAAACCGGCGTCAGCTTTGCCGATGTGGCCGGCGTCGACGAGGCCAAGGCCGAGCTGGAGGAAGTGGTCGACTTTCTGAAAGCGCCTGAAGAGTACGGGAAGCTCGGTGCGCGCATCCCGAAGGGCATCCTGCTTGTCGGCCCGCCTGGCACCGGCAAGACGCTTCTGTCGCGGGCCGTAGCAGGTGAAGCGGGCGTAACCTTTTTTTCGATCTCTGGCTCGGAATTTGTCGAAATGTTCGTGGGCGTCGGCGCCGCCCGGGTACGCGACCTATTTGAACAAGCCCGCAAGAACGCACCGGCGATCATCTTTATCGACGAACTCGACGCGCTCGGCCGCGCCCGCGCCTCCGGTCAGATGGCAGGCGGGCATGACGAGCGCGAGCAGACGCTGAACCAGCTTCTCACTGAGCTGGACGGGTTCGACCCGTCGTCGGGGATCGTGCTGCTGGCGGCCACCAACCGGCCGGAAATCCTGGACCCGGCGCTGCTGCGTGCGGGACGCTTCGACCGGCAGGTGCTGGTGGACAAGCCCGACAAGAAGGGCCGTATCCAAATCCTTGGCGTGCACATGAAGAAGGTGACGCTCGCCCCCGATGTGGCCGCCGAGAAGTTGGCTGCGCTGACGCCGGGGTTTTCAGGCGCGGATCTGGCCAACCTAGTCAATGAGGCTGCACTTCTGGCTACCCGCCGCAAGGCTGATGCCGTGACCATGGATGATTTCAACAACGCGGTGGAGCGGATCGTGGCGGGGCTGGAGAAGCGCAACCGTGTTCTGAATACACGCGAACGGGAAATCGTCGCGCATCATGAAATGGGGCACGCGCTGGTCGCAATGGCGCTCATCGGGAGCGATCCCGTGCACAAGGTCTCGATCATCCCCCGCGGGATCGGCGCGCTCGGCTATACCATCCAGCGCCCGACTGAAGACCGCTTTCTGATGACCCGCGAGGAGCTGGAAAATAAGATTGCCGTTCTTCTGGGCGGGCGCGCGGCCGAGAAGGTCATCTACGATCACCTCTCGACTGGTGCCGCGGATGACCTGGTGAAGGCGACCGACATCGCCAGGGCCATGGTCGCGCGCTACGGCATGGACCCCGATCTGGGCCATGTCAGCTACGACAACGAGCGGCCCGGCTTCCTTGGCACGGGTGATCAATCCGCTTGGCTCAACCGCCGCCACAGCGAGGCAACGGCTGAGCGGATGGATGTAGCTGTCAAGGCAATCATCGATGACATCTTCGCGCGTACGGTCGCGCTTCTTGAGGCGAACCGGGCGCTGCTGGAGGAAACGTCTCGCGATCTGCTCGACCGCGAGACGCTGAACGAGCCCGACCTTCGGGCCATCGCAGAACAGGTCCGCGCTAAGAAGGGAGAAGCGGCCTGAAAACATAGTCCCAGCCCGGATTGTTCGACTGGGAACCTGACGGAGGTAGAAAATGGCAAATGGCATCTGTGATATCTGCAAATCCCGACCTGCCAGCTTTCGTGCGCAGGTCTCTGCAAACGGTGAACGCAAGGTGATGGAGCTTTGTGACGAGGACTACCGCAGGATCGCCCGACGGCAGGGCCGCAGCGCATCGCCGTTGGAATCCCTATTCAGTGGGCGCTCGCTCTTCGATGAATTCTTCGGCGATAGCGGTGGCCTTTTCGACCGCTTGGGCGAGGATCAGGGGCAAGCCGTCCCGATCCGACAGGTGGGACGCGGCGCGCGGCGCGGCGGCATCAATATTGCCGACCGCTTGAGCGAACAGGCTAACACGCTTTTGCAACAGGCGGGCCAGAAAGCGCACGAATTCGGCCGCACCGAGGTCGATACGGAACACCTTCTGCTGGCGCTGACCGGCTCCGACGTTGTCCGCACGGTGTTGGGGCAGGTCAAGATCGACGTCGACGATCTACGCCGCCAAATCGAGCGCGAGGCGAAGAAGGGCGACGCCACTCACGAGGATCGCGAGATCGGGGTCAGCCCGCGGGTCAAAGATGCGCTGAACCGCGCTTTCATAGCCTCAAACGAGTTGGGCCATTCCTATGTCGGCCCCGAACACCTGCTGATCGGCCTTGCCGAAGAGGGTGAGGGCGTGGCGTCGAGCATCCTGAACCGGCTGGGCCTGACGCCGCAGGCGCTACGCCAACAGGTGACGAAGGCCGTCGGTCAGGGGGCCGAGGAAGGCCGCGTCGAGACCCCATCGAGCACTCCCGATCTCGATGAATACAGCCGCGATCTGACGAAGTTGGCGCGCGAGGGCAAGCTTGACCCGGTGATCGGCCGGGCGCGAGAGATCGAGACGACGATCGAGGTTCTGGCGCGTCGCAAGAAGAACAATCCGGTGCTGATCGGCGAACCCGGCGTCGGCAAGACTGCAATCATCGAGGGGCTGGCGCAGCGCATCGTCGCGGGGGAAGTGCCCGAGGCGCTACGCGACAAGCGGCTGGTCGAGCTCAATATCAACTCGATGGTCGCCGGGTCCAAGTATCGCGGCGAGTTCGAGGAACGGGTCCAGAAGATCCTGAAAGAGATCGAGGCCAACAAGGCCGACATGATCCTGTTCATTGACGAGATCCACACCATCGTCGGAGCTGGACAGGGCGGCGGCGAAGGTGGGCTGGACATCGCCAATACGTTCAAGCCAGCACTGGCTCGTGGCGAGTTGAATCTGATCGGTGCGACCACACTGAACGAGTACCAGAAATATATCGAGAAGGACGCCGCGCTGGAGCGCCGCTTCCAGCCGGTATATGTGGACGAGCCGACGGTGGCACAGACGATCATGATTCTGCGCGGCCTTCGCGACACGCTGGAAAGCCACCACAAGGTGACGATTACCGACGAGGCCATCGTCGCAGCAGCCGAGCTTTCCGACCGCTACGTCACCGGCCGTTTCATGCCCGACAAGGCCATCGACCTGATAGACCAGGCCGCCGCCCGGGTGAAGATCAGCGCCACCGCGCGACCCGTCGACGTGCAGGAACTGGAAGCTGAGGTCGCTCAGATCAGGCGCGAACAGGACTACGCCGCCGGTCGCAAGCAATTCGACCGCGCTGGAGAGCTAAAGAAGGAACTGGACGCGAAACAGGCCGAACTCGACGAATTGATGGCGACCTGGAAGCGAGACCGGGCCTCTGCCACGGCCGAGGTACGCGCCGACCACGTGGCGCAGATCGTCTCTAAATTGACGGGCGTGCCAGTGAGCGAACTGACCACGGAAGAGCGCGAAAAACTCCTGAAGCTAGAGGACAAGTTGCATGAGCGTGTAATCGGCCAGGAAGAGGCCATTCATGCCGTTGCCGATGCCGTGCGACTGGCGCGCGCCGGACTGCGCGAGGGCTCCGGCCCGACCGCAACCTTCCTGTTCCTCGGCCCGACCGGCGTAGGCAAGACCGAGTTGGCCAAGACCTTGGCCGAGACGATCTTCGGTGATCAGGACGCAATGATCCGCATCGACATGTCCGAATATGGCGAACGTCACGCGGTCGCGCGGCTGATTGGCGCCCCGCCGGGCTATGTCGGCTACGACGAGGGCGGGCAGTTGACGGAACGGGTCCGGCGCCGGCCATATTCTGTCGTGCTGCTCGACGAGATCGAGAAGGCGCATGCGGATGTATATAACATCCTGCTTCAGGTCTTCGATGAAGGCCGCCTGACCGATGGCAAGGGTCGCGTGGTGGATTTCACCAACACCATCATCATTGCCACGTCTAACCTCGGCTCCGACATCATCCAGCGCAACCTTCGCAAGCGCGGAACCAAGGAGTTCGACGAGGCCGGGCAGAAGGCCGAACTGATGGACGTTCTGCGCGTTCATTTCCGGCCCGAGTTCATCAACCGGATCGACGAGATCATCGTCTTCCATTCGCTGAACCAGTCGGAAATTCGGCAGATCGTCGAGCTGCAACTGGCCCGTGTCGCTCGCACGGCGATGACTCAAGGGGTCGAACTCGACTACGACAAAAGCGTTGCGGAGCATTTCGGAGCGGTGGGCTTCCGGCCGGAGTTCGGAGCCCGCGAATTGCGACGGCTAATCCGGTCGGAACTGGAAACCGAGCTCGCCCGCGAGATGCTTTCGGGCCGGATCGAGGACGGCGACAAGGTACGCGTCACCTGGGCCGTGGATGATCGGAAGATCAAGTTTGAAAAGCTGGAGAGCGCAGGAGAGACCGGAGCCCCCGACAAGCCCGGCGATCGCGATGGCGAAGAGGCTGAGCCTGCCGCCTAATGATCGCTCTCGCACCGGCGGCGTTGACGCCGCCGGTGCCGCAACCCGAAAAGAGGTGAAAACCATCATGAAAGGACACAACAGCGCCCCGTTTCGATCGAAAATCCTCGGAACTGGCCTGACACCTCCCAACGTGCTGACAGCGTTGATCTACAGGCCAGATCGCTCGTCCCACACCTCCTCGCCAATTAGGCGGCAATATTGGATACTCGGGTTTGATTCGGCTCAAGCGCCGACCATCGAGCTTCTTATGGGCTGGACCGCAACCGACGTTCCCTATAGTCCCATCCGCTTGACATTCCCTGATCTCGACAGCGCCATCGCGCAACGAAACGGCTCGCAGTTTATCGTGCGCACTGAACCGGACAAACATCGATCCGTGCCACCGGGTCGCTTCTGGTGGGAGAGAGTGCCAACCAGCAAAGGTGCCGGTGCTCCTGGCGCCCACCGCATAGTGACCGGCCACCGACCGAGTTCCAGGCAACGGCTTCACCGACGCATTGGCGCCGCCAGCGTTTGTGATCGCACAGCGGAACTTGCGATGGCCGCAGACCCGGACAGTGAAGCGAGCGCTGCGTCCTTCCCCGCGTCCGACCCACCGGCGTGGATCGGGGCAACTGTCTATAAAAACGGGCGACGTTGATGCACGCGGCACAGGGACTGTTGGAGGTCACCGTGTTGCTCGCAATGGTAGCTTTCTGCCATGTCGCGATCTGCGCGAGGCTTGGCATCCCCGCAGTGGTCGGTTACCTGCTGTCAGGCATTTTGATCGGACCATCCGGTCTGGGGCTCATCGCTGAGGGTGCCACACTTACGCTTATCGGTGAGGTCGGGGTGATCCTGCTTCTCTTTACGCTTGGTCTGGAATTCTCCCTCGACAAGCTCGTGGCGCTCCGGCGGCTGATCTTTGGACTCGGTCTGGCACAGGTGCTTGCAACCGGAGGGTTGGTCGCCGGAGGGCTCCTCGTCTTTACCGAGATCGGGGCGGCGGCGGCGGTTCTGATTGCTGGCGCGGTCGCGATGTCGTCGACCGCGCTTTGCCTCAAGGTACTTGCCGGCGGCGGTGCGCTCGGAACGCCTCAGGGACGGGTCGCCATCGCTGTTCTGCTATTTCAGGATCTGGCGGCAGTCGGCTTTCTGGCGTTTCACGATGTCATCGTCGCGGCAGGAGCGGTGGAAAGCGCGAACGGTATCCTTAAGATGGTCGGGGGAATTGGGGTGTTTATCGGGGCGTTCTTCATCGCCCGGTCAACGCTTCAGCGGCTTGCCGAATGGGTCGCAAGTCAGGGCGAGGCCGACCTCGCACAGCTTCTGGCCCTGGTCATTGCCTTGCTCGCAGCCATTGTTGCACAGGTCGCGGGACTTTCGCCAGCGCTCGGAGCCTTCGCTTCCGGCATGGCGATCGCCGAGGGCGACGCTCGCCAATTCGTCGAACGGGAAATCAGGCCGTTCCGGGATTTGTTCGTCGGGGCGTTCTTCATCAGTATAGGAACTCAACTCCATGTTGGTGAGGTCTGGTCGACATGGTCAACCGTGTTGGCATGGCTTTGTATACTCATGGTGGTGAAACTCGCACTTATTGTTGCCCTGACCCGCATGTTCGGAGAAAATCTCGAAACTGCTCTTCGCGCGGGTGCTATCCTGGCCCACGGCGGCGAATTCAGCTTGATGCTCATTTCTGTTATGACTGCCTCCGGCCTGTTGCAAACGAACGTTGCCGATCCTCTATTCCTCGCATTGGGCTTGAGTATGCTGATTGGAGCGGTTGTGGTTCGTCGCGCAGCATAAAGCGATCAACGCACACCAAGCACCTGTCTGCTTCGCGTTATAATTTTGGGGCGTCGGAGAGGGTGAAACTCCAAAGTCGATTTCCGACCGACCTTTCGCAGGGGTTCCCTGCTATCTGACATCTCTATTTTGTGCAGGAGGTTTTGCGGGGCAAGACCATCTTGCGTTCCGGAACCAATGTTCGGCGGATCGCAGTCATCTTGGTCATGAATGTTTGAAATTGAGGTGCCTCATCCGGCGGCCATGCCCATGCGGGGTGATCGCAGACGACCTTCTTCCATTCATTGTTGAGGTTCCGCCCGGAAGAGGAGGTTTTGCCGATGAAGAGAAGGTTACATAGATTGCAGCGCTGGAAAAAGTTGCTCGCCGCCTCTCTGTAAGGGGAAAGAACAGGATGTTTCGTATCCCAACGAGGAATTGGTCAGGCAGGGTGCTGTTCGCCACCGGCGACAGCCGGACTAATGCGTAACACGGGTGGCCTGCTTGTGATCGCGGGGCACGAAAGACTGGGCCCATAGGCCTGAAACGACGGGCAAGTTGCTGAGGTCCGTGACAGTATCACAGCTCGGGCTCAAGCTAACGTGGTCAGCGGTGGTTCTGCGCCGCTCACCCCATGTGATCTCCCTGCACCTGTCACCTAGGATCAAAGCACCTGTAGCAACCCATCGTACGAATGAATGTCAGGTTGACTGTTTGACGCGATGAGGATGATCCACTGTCCAACGGGGCGCTCGCCCGATTGTCCTTAGAGGCCATTAATCTCGAATGAGTGCAAGCGGAGAAGGATTGGGCTCAAGCCTCCCGTTCGCGGCGCTTTGAGCCAAGATGACCTACGGAGTGTGGGCGGGTCGGATGTCAGGATGTTGGTAACCTTATCGCAGAATGAAGCAGCTGAGTGGTGCTGATGGTACCGCGGTCTCCAGTGGTGCCGATTGACACGTTGACGCTTCCTTTATCAAAGTGTGGCTCCATTGATTTTGACCGACGGAACCTGGCCGAACGATGTGAGGTGGCCCGCCTCTTGCAGGTGCGACGGGCCACCCATGATCGCCTTAGAAGTCCATGCCGGCGCCGGCGGGCAGAGCCGGGGCCTTCTCCTTCTTGGGTTTTTCGGCGATCATGGCTTCCGTCGTGACCAGAAGGCCGGCCACCGAAGCGGCATCCTGAAGCGCGGTGCGGACGACCTTGGCCGGATCGATGACGCCCTGCGCGTAGAGATCGCCATACTCGCCTGTCTGGGCGTTCCAGCCGTAGGAGAACTCGCTTTTCTCCCGCAGTTTTCCGACAATGACAGACCCTTCAGCGCCGGCGTTCTCGGCGATCTGACGGACAGGAGCCTCGATCGCGCGGCGGACGATCTCGACGCCGACCTTCTGGTCCTGATTGGCCGTACTGAGATTGTCGAGAGCCCTGACAGCACGCAGCAGCGCAACACCACCGCCCGGCAGGATGCCTTCCTCGACGGCGGCGCGGGTAGCATGCAGCGCATCGTCGACGCGGTCCTTCTTCTCCTTCACTTCGACCTCGGTCGAGCCGCCCACGCGGATGACGGCAACGCCGCCGGCGAGCTTGGCAAGACGTTCCTGCAGCTTTTCGCGGTCGTAGTCGGACGTGGTTTCCTCGATCTGCGCCCTGATCTGGGCAACGCGGCCTTCGATGTCGGACTTCTGGCCGACGCCGTCAATTATGGTCGTGTTCTCCTTCTCGATCGCGACCTTCTTGGCCCGGCCGAGCATTTCGAGCGTGACATTTTCAAGCTTGATGCCGAGGTCTTCGGAAATGACGGTGCCACCGGTAAGGATAGCGATGTCTTCGAGCATGGCCTTGCGGCGGTCGCCGAAACCCGGAGCCTTCACGGCAGCGATCTTCAGGCCTCCACGCAGCTTGTTGACGACGAGCGTTGCAAGCGCTTCGCCTTCGACGTCTTCAGCGATAATGAGGAGCGGCTTGCCGGACTGGACGACGGCTTCGAGAACCGGGAGCATCGCCTGCAGGTTGGAGAGCTTCTTCTCATGAATGAGGATATAGGGGTCTTCGAGTTCGACCCGCATCTTGTCCTGGTTTGTCACGAAATAGGGGCTGAGGTACCCGCGATCGAACTGCATGCCTTCGACGACTTCGAGTTCGGTTTCGGCGGTCTTGGCTTCCTCGACGGTGATGACGCCTTCGTTGCCTACCTTCTCCATCGCTTCGGCGAGATAGCGGCCGATCTCGGAATCGCCATTGGCGGAGATGGTGCCGACCTGCGCGATCTCGGAATTGCTGGTGATCTTGCGGGCGTTATCCTTGAGTTCCTTGACGACGGCGTCGACGGCGAGATCAATGCCGCGTTTCAGGTCCATCGGGTTCAAGCCGGAAGCGACAGCCTTGGCGCCTTCCTTGACGATCGCCTGGGCAAGCACGGTCGCGGTGGTCGTACCATCGCCGGCCAGATCATTGGTCTTTGACGCCACTTCACGCAGCATCTGCGCGCCCATGTTTTCGAACTTATCTTCCAGCTCGATTTCCTTGGCGACCGAAACACCGTCCTTGGTAATGCGCGGAGCACCGAAGGACTTGTCGATCACAACATTGCGGCCCTTTGGACCAAGCGTGACCTTCACCGCATTGGCCAACACATCGACCCCACGCAGCATGCGTTCACGGGCATCGGTGTGAAACTTGACTTCTTTCGCAGCCATTTCTTTAACTCCTCAATAGGCAGCTATCTGACTGATGAACGTAGGGTGGATGGCTCAGGCGGCCTGTCTTTGCTCGGCCTGGTCTTCAATGATGCCCATGACATCGCTTTCTTTCATGATCAGCAGGTCTTCGCCGTTGATCTTGATCTCCGTGCCGGACCATTTGCCGAACAGGATGCGATCACCGGGCTTGACGTCGAGTGCCTGGAGCTGGCCAGCCTCGTTGCGGGCGCCGGGGCCGACGGCGATGACCTCGCCCTCCTGCGGCTTTTCCTTGGCGGTGTCGGGAATGATGATGCCGCCCCTGGTCTTTTCTTCGGCCTCAATGCGGCGGACCAGAATGCGGTCATGTAGTGGACGGAACGTCATATCGTTCTCCTTCAGGACAAACAGATTAAACAGAGGTTCCTCCGCTCCGAACCGGTTGGTCCGGAGCGGGGCTTGCGCATCCCTTTCGGCGATGCGCGGAAAATGAGCTGGGTTCGCCAATTTATCTTTTCAAGAGGGTGAGTTAAAAAAATCAGCACTCTGAGGCACGAAGTGCTACGGCCCTGAAATTCTGACGATATTTCTGTTCCGACGAGTGTCGTTCTGTCTTGAATCACCTCAAGAAAATACCAAAATCACTTTTCCGGCGGGGTATGTGCTCCGCAAATCCGTCACTGATATTTGTGAGAATGTTGTGTTGGATGGAGAATATCGATGGAAAAGCGAAAGCAATTGACGGGCATTCCGTCATCGCTGCAGTCCGCAACAGTCCCGGATCTTGATCGGTTGTTGTCACCGGCGCAGTATTTTTCTCATCCCAACGAGGTGTTAAAAAGCCGGATACTGGATCGGGATGAGAAACGAGCGATTCTGGCGGCGTGGGTTTCCGATGCCTGTGCTATCGAGTCAAACCCGGCTCTCCGACAGCGACCCGGCTCACCTGAGCCAATCCCATTTGACGTCATTATGGAGGCGCTGCAGCGGCTGGACGCACAGCCACGACCGTGCGTGGCTCGACTGCAGGGCGCCAGAGACGACAAAAAGCATGGCGTAGACATGCATGTCTAAAGAGGATGGAAGAAAGTGATTTCGAAAGTCAGCCGGGAATTCCTGATGCAGATGGAAGGTTATGGTCTGACGACGGCGGAGATCCTTTATCGGATGCCAGACCATCCCGGCCTTTTGCAACTCTATGTCTGGCAAGATTATGATCTGGCGCCGCACTTTCCGGAACTCTGCGCTTTCCTGGATTTCTGGTCAGAAACGCTGCAAGGACCGCTCCATTCGGTGCGAGTTGCCCACAACCATCTGATTGAACCGTCGGACTGGGTAGCTGTAGACGGGGTCATTTCGATCCAATGAACAAGAAGATCGCCGCGGCGACCCGTGCCGCGGCGACTTGGCCTGGTAGACGCAACGGTCGCCACTCAGGCGCCGTCATCTTCCCTTTCGTCAAGCATGTCGATCAATTCGCCGATTCGTGAGCCGGGAAGAGGGCGACCGGCTCCAATCAGCGCTTCATCGCTGTTGAACCATGCCCACGCCTCCCTGAGCTCTTCGGCCGATGCACCGGTCGAAATAAGATCGGCGACAAGCACGTCATCGACTGGACCCAGAACGGCTTCAACTTCTTCACGTGTCATCGGCATCAACACTTCCTCCTGTTCATGTGGAAAGGATGGCGCAGAGCGCGGCTTCTTCGGCGAGAGCCTTTTCGACCTAAAGCCGAACTCCGCCGCAAAAGCATGAAACGTTGATCTTGG
>NZ_DEPM01000154.1:0-9700 GCF_002358775.1 Martelella sp. UBA3392 | reverse complement strand
GCGTTTTCGAGCCCAAGGCCGCGGCGGTTCTGCCAAAGCTCTCAGTTGGTCGTCAACACCTTGATCTCTCCCTTTCGTTCGAGAACGTCAACGACCACCTTCGATTGGTTACCGCGCAAAGCGATATCCACCGATGCCGAACCGAGCCGCAGGTTTCGAAGCACAACTTCATCGGTGAAAGATGGCAGTACAGGCTGGTTCAGCGTCAATTGGCAGGCGCGTGCATCGAAACCGAGACCGATTACTGTCGCCAGCAGGAAGAGCGGTGCTGCGGCAGCCCAAGCCTGCGGGATGCACGAGACGGGGTAGAACGTAGGCCCCTTCCCGCGCTGGCGAACGAAGCCGCAGTAGAGCTCGGGCAGTCGCCTGAGATCGATGTAGGTCGATGCGGCAAACAGTGCTTCGAAGATGCGTGCTGCCTCGGCCCGGTAGCCGTACCGCACGAAACCGGCAGCGATCAGCGCATTATCATGCGGCCAGACCGATCCGTTGTGATAGCTCATCGGATTGTAGCGTGCCTCGGAGGCGGCAATAGTGCGTACACCCCAGCCACAGAAAGATGACTGCGCCATCAGGGTCCGGACGACCTTCTCGGCGCGTTCCGGAAAAGCAATCCCCGTGAACAGCGCATGACCGGCATTCGACGAGCGGACGCGGCAAGGTTTCTTTTCGCCGTCGAGCGCCAGGATATAGGTTTGCAGCTCTTCGTCAAAGAACGCTTTGTCGAAGTTGATGCGCAATGTCTCGGCCATTCGGTCGAAACTCAAGGCGTCATCGTCCTTACCCAGCTGGCGGGCAATGATCGCGGCCGCCCGCCAGGCGCCATAGACATAGGCCTGCACCTCCACCAGGGCGATCGGCCCTGTCGCAAGCCTGCCGTCCTCGTGGAACACGGAGTCGTGACTGTCCTTCCAGCCCTGATTGGCCAGACCCTTCCCGGTGAGGGCGCCATATTCAACGAAGCCGTCACCGTCCCGGTCTCCAAACCGGGTAATCCAATCCAGCGCCGCGCGGATACTGGGCCACAGGCCACGCAAGGTTTCGAGGTCACCTGTCCTTTGCAGGTAGGCGCCCGCCAGCATGACGAAAAGCGGGGTCGAATCAATACTGCCGTAGTAGCGACGGAAGGGAACTTCACCAAGTTCCGCCATCTCGCCGAAGCGCGTCTCGTGGAGGATCTTGCCTGGTTCGGCGTCGGCTTCTGGATTGAAATCAACCGCCTGGTTGGCGGCGAGATGCTTTAGGACGCCTTGGGCGATTGCCGGGTCGAGCCAAAGTGTCTCGAGGGCGGTTATCAGCGCATCGCGACCAAAGACTGTGCTGAACCAAGGGATGCCGGCATAGGGGTACGGGCCTTCGGGCGTGTCGGTCATGAGCATATAGAGGTCCGCCACGCTGCGGCGGACGGCTTCATTGAAAATTTCGTTGGAGGTCACCACCGATGCGGCACGAGCCGACGAGCGTCGCAGAGCTCGACGCGCCCGACGCAGTGCGGAGAAAAATGTCTTTCGGGGTGGCGTTTTCTCTTCACTGCGCTCGTCACAGATAATCTCGATGAAGAGCGAGCGGGCTTCACGTGGCCCAAGGGTAATCTGATAACGGGCATGATCTCCCGCAATTGACGAGGGTTCGGGGCCGAAACGCAGAATCGTTGCACGTGTTCGCCCATCGAGACCGAGATAGGAAAGGCGGACGCGATCAGCCTCCACCTCAGGCTGGGCCGATTGCCCGCGCTTCGCGCGGGGCGTGCCCCGTATTTCGAACAGGTCGGCGAAATCGGCCGCAAATGCAATATCGAGACGGATCGTGCGTTCCCGGTCATCGAAATTGCGCAGCAGAAGCCGTTCGTAGCAGACTCCGTTTAGAAGAAACCGTGTCCGCCGTATGTGTAGCAAGTCGTGGCGAAGCGTGTCGCCATCAGGCTCGATGACAATGTCAGGATTGGTGAGATCGCAGTTCAGCGTGGCGTTGTCATCACGCAATGTCGAGGACAGCAGTAACGGATGGAGTCCGTTGATCGTCAGGCTGAGATAGGACAGGTGCCGCGTATCCCGATGGAACACACCCTCCGGGTTGCCTGGCCACGAAACTGCATCACCATTATTGTCAAACACCGCGAATGTGTCGCCGTGTTTCAGTGTTCGCGAACCGCGTTCATAGCGGATCGCGGCCTCGGGAACGCCGCTCGTCGGCATGGTGTCGGAGCCGGCGTAGGCCGGCTCCTTTCTGTCGGTCAATGTTAACGCGGAATCCACGGCTGAAAATCCTTTATCAGACGAGGGTCAGGCTGTGTCGCTGATGGCAAAGGCGGCAGCATTTCCATTGGCAGCATGAAGCGGCATTTGTCCGACGTTGTTGTATTTGTTGACGAGTGAGCGGTAGATGTCGACATAGTCATTGGCCATCCTCCTTGCAGTGAAACGCTTGTCGAACGTGTTGCGGACAGTTTTGCGGTCGAGCTGATCGAGTTTGCCGACGGCATCCACGGCTTCATCAATATCGTTGACGATAAAGCCGGATACATTGTCGTCGATGACTTCGGGTACCGAGCCGCATTCGAACGCAATGACAGGCGTACCGCAGGCCATGGCCTCGATCATGACGAGACCGAAAGGCTCGGGCCAGTCTATCGGGAACAGAAGTGCTTGCGCATTTCCGAGGAAGTCGGCTTTCTGCGTCTCATTGATCTCGCCGATATATTCGACATTCTTGTGCTTTTCGATCATGGGTGCGATTTGGTTTTGCCAGTAGGCCTCATCGGCCTTGTCGACTTTGGCGGCAATCTTCAGCTTCATGCCGGTGCGCACGGCGATCTCGATCGCCCGGTCCGGGCGTTTCTCTGGTGAAATGCGTCCCAGGAAAGCGAGGTAGTCGCCCTCCGGCTTTTGGGCGAACGGCAAGACGTCCGAGGTCAGCCCGTGATAGACGGTACCTGCCCAGTTGACCGGGGGCATGGGCCGGCGCTGATCGTTGGAAATCGAGACCAGCGGCACGTCCGGAAAAGAAGCGTAGAAAGGTTTGAGATCAGGCAAGTCCAGCCGTCCGTGCAGCGTGGTGACTGTCTTGCCAGCGAATGGGCTGATCAGCGGGAAATGCAGAAGATCGATATGAAAATGCAGGACGTCGAACTCGTCGGCGCGCTTGCGCACTTCTTCCAGCATCATGACGTGATAGGGGATAGGGTCTTGAACGGCGGGGTTAAGCCTTAGGGCCAAATTCGAACACCGCACGAGCTTGGCCGATGTAATGGAATCACCGCTGGCAAACAGCGTGACATCATGCCCCTGACGAACGAGTTCTTCTGTCAGATAGGAGACAATGCGCTCCGTTCCGCCATAGAGCTTTGGCGGAACTCGTTCGGCAAGGGGTGCGATTTGTGCGATTTTCATCAAAACCTCCTTTAAGAAGCGAAGTTCGGACATGAACATCAAAGACCGTTTTTGCGATCTTCGACCCGGGCACCTTTGAGGCCACCCCAAGCCATTTTCTTCAGGAGATTTTGCATGCTACCAGTAGGGCCGTTGCGCCCGCACTGTCGCACCGCCATTCAGAACATGCCAACAAGGCTCAGGCGGATACGTTCGCAAACGCTCCTTCCGATCAATGACAACAATGTTATGAGCACTTCGCAATTTGCGAAGCCGGTGAAGATTTAGGAAGCGGTGGGCTCGCTTCAAGAGAGGTGGAATAATTTTTTTGGCACTCTGGTAGGAGGAGTGCCAGAGGGATATTGAACGCGCCAAAACGCCGCTTACATCTTTCGCGCCACAGAAGAGGACGAGAAAGATGTGCGTGACACACATGACATGTCCTTCGGGTGATGTTTGCAACAAGCAGCCCGATCCACTTGAAGGGCTCATGACCTCGCCGGAGCGCTTCGCGCTGTTTCTGGATATCGACGGTACGCTTCTGGATATCGCGCCGACGCCGAGGGCAGTTGCTGTGCCCGACGATCTCGGCCGCGATCTGGCTGCGCTATCCCGATATCTGGGGGGATCACTTGCGCTGGTGACCGGACGTAGTATCGCGACGGTTGACGCGTTTTTTGCCCCCCAACGCTTTGCCGTTGCCGGCCTTCACGGAGCGGAGATGCGATTCGCGGATGGAACCCGATACGGGACCGCGTCATCAGAGCCCTTCAATGAGGCAAAAGCGCTGCTCAGGTTGCGGCGGCCAGAGCCGGAAAAGGTGATCTTTGAGGATAAGGGCGCCGCTGTGGCGCTCCACTATCGCCTGGCACCCGCAGCGCAACACGCAGTAGAAGCGTTGATGGAAGAGGCTCGGCGCGTGGCCGGTGATGACTGGTACGTCCAACGTGGCAAGATGGTGATCGAACTGCGGCCAGCAAAGGCAAATAAAGGCGATGCGCTCAAAAGTTTCATGGAGACCGCGGAGTTTTCGGGCCGACTGCCTATAGCAATTGGTGATGACCTTACGGACGAAGATATGTTCGTCGCAGCTAAACAAGAGGGCGGCGCGGCAATCCGGGTTGGCAGCGAACCAGGTATTACGTCGGCCGATACTGTATTGCACTCTCCCGCCGACTTGCGTTCTCGTCTGGGCTCTATTGCCTGCTCAAGGCTCTGCAGTCAGGGAACTTCGAGATGAGCCGGCTCATCGTTGTCTCAAACCGGGTCCCGCTACCGGACAAGAACGGCAATCCTCCGCCAGGTGGACTTGCGATAGCGCTCCATTCAGCGCTGCAGAAACATAATGGTCTCTGGATGGGATGGTCGGGCAAACAGAGCGCGGAGACTTATATACCCTCGCTTTCGAGCCAGCGGATCGGAAACATTGAGTACGCGCTCACGGATCTGACGAAGAAAGATATAGCCGAATACTACAATGGCTTTGCCAATCGGGTTTTGTGGCCGACCTTTCATTGTCGGTTGGACCTCAGTGAATACGCCCGTAGTGAGATGTCCGGATACTATCGGGTTAACCGGCTCTTCGCGGATCTGCTTATGCCGTTGATCGAACCGAACGATATCATCTGGGTTCACGACTATCACCTAATTCCGCTGGCGGAAGAATTGCGCATACGCGGTTGCGCCAACAGGATCGGCTTTTTTCTTCATATTCCCTGGCCTCCGGCGGACATCCTGTTTGCCATGCCCGTCTACGACGTGATCCTGCGGGGGCTCTCGTCTTATGATCTGGTAGGCTTTCACACCCGATACGATCTCGACAATTTCGCCGAATGCCTGCGGCGAGAGGGGGCTGGAGAGCTATTGGGCAACGATCTTTGCCGCGCATATGGCAGAGTGTTCCGCTGCGGTGCCTTTCCCATCAGCATTGATACAGCGGAATTCGAGCGCGTGGCAGGCGACGCGACGAACGACCCTCTGGTTGCGCGCACACAGGCAAGCCTTCGTGGCAGCGATCTCGTGATCGGCGTCGATCGGCTCGATTATTCCAAAGGAATTACTCAGCGTATCGACGCATTTCATCGTTTTCTGCAGATGAATACCATGCGCATGGGGCGGACAACCCTGTTGCAGGTCACGCCAACATCACGTTCGAACGTGCCCGAATATGCGGCCATGCAAAAAGCGGTCGCCGAATTGGCTGGCCGAGTGAACGGAGAACTCGGCACGGTCGATTGGTCACCGGTGCGCTATATAAACCAGTCTCTCGGTCGCCAATCCCTGGCCGGGCTCTATCGCATTGCGAAGGTCGGGTTGGTGACGCCGTTGCGTGACGGCATGAATCTGGTCGCAAAGGAATATGTTGCGGCGCAGAGACCGGAAGACCCGGGCGTTTTGATCCTTTCGCGCTTTGCCGGCGCCGCTCGTGAACTCGACAGCGCGCTGTTGGTCAATCCATATGATCTCGATTCCATGGCCTCGGCGCTCGAAGTTGCGCTCTCGATGCCACGCGACGCGCGCGTGGAACGCTGGCAGGCGATGATGGAAAAATTGCGAACCAACGACATCTTTCACTGGTGCCAGAGTTTTCTCGACACCCTGACGCGCGATTGACATGGTCGGGCTCCTTTCAAGAGACGATTGAATAGACGGACGCAGTATCTTTTCGCCACGGGCCAAAAATTTTTTTTATGCCGCTATCGAAAACCTCTTGAAGCCACAACGTACTGAATTAAATGATTATTGTTCGATCGCCCAATCGGGGATCGACAAGTCCAGGAGGCGCCCTGTGCTCTTGGCGTCTCCTTGTATCCATGTTGCTTGTAAGGAGGATATGGTTATGAGGACAAACCTCGATTTTTCTCCCCTTTTCCGGTCAAGCATCGGCTTCGACCGAATGTTGAACGCACTTGAAGCTGCAAGCCGTGTCGAATCGATCGACAACTGGCCGCCCTACGACATTATCAAGACCGGTGAGGACGACTACCGCATTGCCATGGCAGTGGCCGGCTTCACGCAGGACGAGCTGACGATTACCCAAGAGCAGAACATGCTCTTCGTCGCCGGGCAGAAGGCGAATGACGACGATCAGCAGTATCTGCATCGCGGGATCGCCGGCCGTTCATTCCAGCGCCGGTTCGAGCTTGCCGATCACGTCAAGGTCGTGGGCGCAGGGCTCGTCAATGGTCTGCTGACCGTCGATCTCAAGCGGGAAATCCCCGAAGAGATGAAACCTCGCCAGATCGCGATTTCGACCGACGTGGCACTGCCGAAGGTCGAGACGAAGCAGATCGAAGCGGACAAGCAGGCCGCCTGATTTTTCAAACGACGTTGTCTGCAATCAGGGCGCCGGGCCATTGCCCGGCGTCACGGGCGGACCTTGTCCAATCAACAGATGAGAAGGAGAAAAACCATGAGTGTTCGTGATCTGATCCCCTGGGGCCGCAATAATGGCAACCAGGTTCCGACTGTCCTGCGCGATGACGACCGCGATCCCTTCCTGTCGCTTCATCGCGAAGTGAACCGACTGTTCGATGATGTTTTCCGCGGCTTCGGCTCGGGCCTGACCACCTTCGGTGGCGGTTCTGCCTTCAGTACCGGCTGGCCGAGCGTTGAGATCTCCGACACCGATAAGGAGATCAAGGTGACGGCCGAAGTGCCAGGCCTTGACGAAAAGGACATCGAAGTCCTGCTCAACGACGGCGTGCTGACGCTGAAGGGCGAGAAGCGCTCCGAGAACGAGGACAAGGATCGTCAGTTCTCCGAGCGATACTATGGCCGCTTCGAGCGCCGCATCCCGCTCGGCGTTGAGATCGCGGAAGACAAGGTCGACGCGCATTTCAAGAATGGCGTGCTGACGGTGATCCTGCCCAAGACCGAGAAGGCGCAGTCGCAGGTCAAGCGCATCGCCATCAAGAGCTGATCGGTTCAACTAACCCTGGCGGCCGGCCTACTGGCGGCCGCCAGTATCCTTCGCCAACCGGGAGGGATGAAAAATGGAGACTGCAAGAGACACAAAACCGAAAATAGAAACCCCAACTGCCTCTGTCCGCGCCTTAAATGACAACCGGCGCAACTTTTCCTTCGGACGCTTGCCATTTCCGGATGACGCGGTTGCGCGCATCTTCAAGCCGTCGCGTTCTGTGACCACATCAGGGAATGCGCGAACAAAGGGCTGGCGGCTCGTTTTCGAGCGTCGCTCCGCGCCGTTTATCGAACCCTTGATGGGCTATACCGGCGGCAGTGACACACTTGCGCAGGTGGAACTCGAATTCCCCACACTGCAATCCGCCATCCGCTATGCCAAGCGAGAAGGGCTGACCTACGTCGTGCAACGGCCGGCAGACAAGGCTGTTGCATCGGCCAAGAAGAGGAGTGGTCGCCAATCAGTTAGGCCATCTCATGCCTTTGCTGATGCGACCTTGGAGCGGCTGGGTCTTGCTCGACTTCAGGAAAGGTACGGGCAGGCCATGGACGGCGCAGCAGACCGCGACGATGCGTCCGGCCCGGCCAGCTGGTTCGCCCCGATGGACGTCGTTCGCGATCCGGCGCTATCGCTCGACGCGAAGCGTTCGATCCTGATGAACTGGGCCTGGACGGAATATCTGGCGGATCAGGCGACCAACGAAGGCATGCCGGAGAACGACCGGCCGTCGCGCCTTTACGAGGTTGAGCAGGCGATGCTCGCGCTGGAGCGAGGCGTCGAAAGCGGGTCAGTTCATACCATGAACGATCGAAACGCCGCATGAGGTGAGCCATGGATCCATATGTCATCTTTGATTGTGAGAAGGCTCTTCCTAACCGGTTCATGCTGGTGCTTGCTGCAGCAGCGCGAACTCGTGCGCTTAACCGTGGCGCCGAACCGAGACTTGCTTTGCCACACCGGAATGCGAGCGATCTCGCATTGCAGGAGATCGCAGCAGGAGCATTCTCGGAGGACGAACTGGCGCAGTTCCTGCTCCCCCAAAGGGCCGAAGCGCGTTTCCTGCCGGCCCCGTCCACGACGTCCAAACTTTGCGGCGACGGCCGTTCGAAGGCTGCCGCCGCATCCGCCGCCTCGCCGACCGAGGCGGTCCATTGATGATGCAACCAACCGATGAGGAGAAATGAACGATGCTAAAGTCCCTGAATTCGAATTACCGGACGGTTTTTGATATCGTCAATATCGTTGCCGGTCTTGGCCTTCTGATCTCGCCCTGGCTGCTCGGCTTCACCGCAGAGACCTATGCCGCCTGGAACGCATGGGTGGTCGGCGCGGCCGTCGCCCTTGTCGCCGCCTCTGCACTCTACGCTTTCCATGAGGTGGAAGAGTGGCTCAACCTCGTACTTGGCATTTGGGCGCTGATTGCCCCCTGGGCGCTCGGCTTCTCAGCCGTGACTGCCGCCACGAGCGCACATCTGATAGCCGGGATTGTCGTCGTGATCGTGGCAGCCGGCAGTATATGGTCCGGCCATAATCGTCCGTGGTCGACGGCGTGAGTCTACTGAACGGGTCCGGACAGCCGGGCCCGTTCTCCCTATGCCTTGATGCGTCACAGCTGAAGAGAAGAAAGTCCCCCCCAATCAACGGTTGATGTTTTACATTGCTCTGACATTTCCGGCGATCCTGAACGCTCAGCTGCTCATAGTCACGTTGACAAGGTTCAATATATTAGAAAGGCCTTACCCGAAAACGGATCTCGGCATGCTGAAGATGACGTGAAATCTATTGAAATGGTTGGAGGTCAGATGGTGCGCTTGCATACCGCAAGCTTGGATTAAAAGGGAGACCGAAATGAAAACAGACTGCTTCAAAAAACCGGTTCGCATCTTTGTGGGGCTCGGCTACCCCACGGAAATAGGCTCGGTAATCGACGCTTACAGATATCTGCTGGAATGGCCTACCCAATCAAGAGATAAGGGCCATTCTGTCGCCCTGAATGCATGCCGTGCCGCACTGCGGGGCGAAGTGGACGCAGAGACCGCGCGTGGGCTTTTTATCGCGTTCGCAAGGAGGCATGACCTACTGGCGCCTGACACCGATATTGCCGGCACTTCACGAACAGAATGCGGTGAAAACCAACATGTAGGGTGAAGCGGGTGAGCGTTACACGTTGCGCAGTCAACGGCGGACAGATCGAAGCTGGGGTGCCTTGGTTTTTCGCTTCACGATATGCTCAAATGGAATATCGAAATGGCCGCTACGGGCTCGTGCAGTGTCCCGCGATTCAATGCTGAGCCCGCACTGGGTGAAAGCTGTCCACACGAATGCCGGGAACAGGCGATGATGAAGGACTTATCGTTGTCGCCTGCAGACAGCTGCCGCGGTCCTCCAAATTTTCGTCGAACGATTC
>NZ_DEPM01000205.1:59349-81302 GCF_002358775.1 Martelella sp. UBA3392 | reverse complement strand
TCCTCGTCCTTGCCCGTGGTCTTGAACCGATCGAAGGAATAGCCGCCGAGAATCATGCCGAGCGCGAAATCCGCGAGCTCGGAAGCCGTTGCGGCGCTGTCCGGATAGACCACCAGTTTCCTGGCCTTGCCGGCGACAGAGGCGGCCTTGCCGCCGGCCCTGAGCCAGGCATTGGCCGAAAGCGAGTCGCGCTCGCCAAGCCCGATCAGCACGATCCGCGCCGCAGCGCTTTCGGCAGGCGCGAGCAGATCGAGCGTCGAACACAATTTCGCCTTGAAGCCGGCGGTGGCCGAGGCCTTCTCGTAAAGCGTCTCGCCCATGCCGGCGGCCTGAAGTCCCGCCGGAACATGACCGGCGCTCGCCAGGACAATCGCGGTATTTCCGGCGCTTTCGGCCTTGTCGACAAAGGAAATCGAGAACTTCATTTCATGCTCCGGGTTCTGGTGTCACGGAATTGACAGGATGGGGTGAGAAAGAAATCCACCCCTTGTTAACGCAACCGGCCAAGAATGGTTGACCCGGTTCTCATAACACTTAAAACGACGAAAATGGAAACGGTGTGTGCGCCGCGCCGCCAACGAAACCGGAAAACGCCGCATTGCAGCAACACCACCAATGGCTTGACAAACTGCCGGGGCGCTTTGGCACGATGCGACCGCTTAAAGCCGCGTTCATTTTGCTTTTGGCGCTGTGGTGTCTGCTGCTCGTGGTTTTCTACCTCTTTCCCGGCATCGATCTCGCGGCTTCCAGGGCGTTCTTTCATCAGGCCGCCTGTTCCGGGGACGCGCCCGCCGGCAGCATCTGCGGCAGCTTTCCGATTTCCGGCGATGCCGTGCTCGGCCTGCTGCGCGAAGCGATCTTCTACCTGCCGATCATTCTCGGTCTTACCCTGATCTATCGCCTGATCATCGTCTGGTCCCATCACGGCGCGACCTATGACAAGGCGCTCGCCCGCAAGCTTCTGGCCGGGCTCGTCGCGCTGATCATCGGCCCGGGCCTGCTGGTCAACAGCGTGCTGAAGGAGATTTCCCACCGGCCGAGGCCGCGCAACACAGATCTTTTCGGCGGCGATCTGACCTTTGTTCCGGCCGGCGATTTTTCCGGCGCATGCCAGTCGAACTGCTCCTTCGTTTCCGGCGAGGCCGCGGGCGCCGGATGGCTGTTCTGCTATGCGATCTTCCTGGTGCCGGAACGCTTCCGGATACTGCTGATGCCGCCGCTGATCGCGCTTTCGCTGGCCTCGCCCGCGATGCGGCTGGCCTATGGCGGCCATTATCTTTCGGATATCATACTCGGATGGCTTGCATCGCTGGTGATTTTCACCGGATGTCTTTACATTTTCACCAGAAAGGAGCACGTCAGCCCGCTTCGCGAAACGACCTGAGGTCGGTCCGCGTTCCGCAACGCACGACACCTAACGGCATGAAGATACTGGAACGCTACATATTGGCGCGGGTTGTGCGCATGTTCCTGGCGACATTGTTGCCGGTGCTGGCGGTGCTGTGGCTGACGCAGGTGCTGGGGCGCATCAATCTGGTGACCGACAGCGGCCAGTCGATCGTTTCGTTCCTGACGCTGGCGACGCTGATTCTCCCGACCGTGATTCCGACCGTCCTGCCCTTCGGCATCGTGCTTGGCACGGCGCAGACGCTGACGTCGATGAACAATGATTCGGAGCTCGCGGTGATCGATGGCGCAGGCGCAGGCCGCTCGATCATCTACCGGCCGATCCTGGCGTTCGCCGTCGTGCTCTGCGCGTTCTCCTTCGTGCTCGACAATTATATCGAGCCGCGCTCGCGCGCCGAGGCCCGCAGCCTGATCGCCTCCGTCTACGCCGACCTTCTCTCCTCCGTGATCGAGGAAAAGACCTTCCGCGAGGTCGAGGACGGGCTTTACATCCAGATTTCCGAGCGCCTGTCCGGCCGGGTGCTGAAGGGGCTTTTCGTCGCCGATTACCGCGAGCCGAACAACTCATACATCTATTACGCCAAGGAAGGCGCGGTTGATGAAAGCGGCAGCCAGCTGATCATGCGCGACGGCCAGGTGCAGCGGGAAAACCAGGACGGCGACGTCTCCATCGTTCAGTTCGATTCCTACAGTTTCGACCTTTCCGAACTCACCAGCGACAAGAGCCAGACCCGCAGACGCGCGACCGACCGGGGCCTTGCCTATCTGCTGAACCCGCCGCAGGACGACCCCGATTACCTCGGCAATCCCGGCTCCTATCGCGCAGAACTCACCCGCCGGCTGACCGACTGGACCCTGCCCTTCATCTACGCCGTGTTCACCATCGTGATCGTCGGCGATGCCCGCTCCCACCGCGAGCGGCGCGTGCCGCCGATGGCAAGCGCGTTCGGGCTGACGCTGCTGCTCAGGCTGCTCTCCCACTTCAGCTCCAATCAGGCCGAAAACGATCCGTTCTTCGTCTATGTCTGCTATGCGATCATCTTTGTGTCGCTGGCTATCGGGCTCTATCTCCTGCTGCGGCCGCGTCGGGCGCGGCGAAAGACCGGGCCGCTCGGCCGGATGATGGCCGCGCTGTTCCGTCTGCCGCGCAGGGCCGATGGCGGAGGTGCGGCATGATTTTCTCCGTGCTCGGCCGCTACTTCTTCGTCCGCTACGTGATCACCGTCTTGTGGTTCCTGTTCGGCGTGGTGTCGATCATCTACCTGATCGATTTCAGCGAGGTGGTCGGCAATATTTCCGAGGAAGCCGGACAGAACCTGGTCGACGCCCTGCTGATCACCGCGCTGCGCCTGCCCTATATTCTGCAGCAGACCATACCCTTCATTGCGCTGTTTTCGGCGATGGTGGCGCTGATCGCGCTCAACCGCCGCCATGAACTGGTGGTTGCCCGCGCCGCCGGGATTTCGGTGTGGCAGTTCATCATGCCGTTCGTGATCGGCGCTGCCCTCTTGGGGGCGGCAAGCGTGCTGGCGCTCAACCCGCTGGCCTCGTGGAGCCAGAAACGCGCTCTCGGGCTGGAGGCCGTCGGCGGCAAGCAGGATCAGGTCGTGCCCTGGCTCAGACAGATCACCGACGGGCAGGACACCATCATCGGCGGCCGCGGCATTGCAGAAAACGGGACCGAACTGCTCGATGCGGTCGTCATCTATTTCGACGACCAAGGGGGAATCGCCAAGCGTCAGGATGCGACGCGCGCCGTGTTGAGCGATGGATCGTGGACGCTGCACGATGTGACCCAGACCGAGGCGGGCGAATTATCCACACATATGGACGAGGTTCAGGTGAAGACCAATCTGGAGGAGGATTTCGTCCAGCAGCACCTCGTCCAGCCCGATCTCGTAAGCTTCTTCGCCTTGCCGCGGCAGATTACCCTGGCGCGCCAGTTCGGAACTTCGACAAGCGCCTTGGAAACCCAATACAACTATCTGCTTTCCCTGCCATTATTGCTGGTCGCTATGACTTTGATCGCCGCGACGGTCTGCCTGAAGTTTTCGCGCTTCGCGCAGTCGCCCACTGTTATTTTGGGTGGCATCCTGTCCGGGTTTCTGCTTTATGTGACGAGTGTTCTTGTAAAGGCGTTCGGCAGCAGCGGAATCCTGTCCCCGCTTCTGGCAGCCTGGATTCCGGTTGTCGTAGCGATGGCATTGGGTTTGACGATATTGCTGCATCAGGAGGATGGTTAGTGGCTCGGCGTAAATTAAGCGCATATCGCCTTGCCGGGCTCCTGGTCCTTGCCACCGCATTGACCCCGCCCGGAGCGGGGCTGCATTACACGGCCGGAGCGCAGGAAAGCGTGCTTCCGGAGCCGCCCGCCGACGACCAGGGACCGATGCTGCTCAGCGCCAATGAACTGGTCTACAACCACGACACCCAGCAGGTCTACGCGCTCGGCGGCGTCCAGATTTATTACGCCGGCTACCGCATGGTCGCCAACAAGGTCGAATACGACCAGAAGGCCGGCAAGCTGATGGCCTTCGGCGGCATCGAGGTTATCGATGCCGACGGCAATCGGCTGCGCGCCGAAAAGCTCGACGTCACCGACGACTTCGCCAACGGCTTTCTCGACGCCATCAGCGTGCGCACCCCGGAAGATATCGCGATCGCCGGCGAGCGCGCCGAGCGAATCGACAACGACGTCATGGTGCTGGAAAACGGCGTCTACACCGCCTGCATTCCCTGCGCGGAAAATCCGGAAAAGCCGCCCTTCTGGCAGATCAGGGCCCAGCGCGTCATCCAGAACGGCGTCGAAAAGACGGTGCGGCTGGAGCACCCGCGGTTCCAGCTTCTGGGCCACACCATCGCGATCCTGCCGACCGTGACCGTTCCTGACGCCAGCGTGAAGCGCAAGCGCGGTTTTCTGTTCCCCTCGGCGACCGTCGAGGAAAACCTCGGTTTCGGCATTTCCGTGCCTTACTACATTCCGCTTGGCCCGAGCGCGGACGTCACCTTCACAGGGACAGGCTACACCCAGCAGGGCTTTCTGCTGGAGGCGGAGTATCGCAAGCGCTACCGCAACGGCCAGCACACGCTGCGCATGGCCGGCATCGACCAGTTGGGCAGCAGCCGCTTCCCCGCCGGCACCAGCGATGCCGACAATGACCTGCGCGGCATGGTCGCCTCCACCGGCGAGTTCCAGATCAACCCGCGTTGGGTGTTCGGCTGGGATGTCATGGTGCAGAGCGACACCAATTTCGCGCGGACCTATTCGATCGACGGTCATGACGACCGCATCTTCAACAACCAGGTCTATCTGGAAGGCCTCGGCAAGCGCAGTTCGCTGTCCATCAAGGGCAATTATTTCGACGTTCAGGACGCCAACAGCCAGAACGCCAGCGAAGACGAGCAGGCGATCGTTCTGCCGGTGATCGATTACGACTATATCGCTCCGCGCCCGTTCGCCGGCGGCGAACTTTCCGTGACCAACAACCTCACCAATATCGTCCGGCAGAAGAACGATGTGGTGCCGACGGCCGTCAACGACCGGTTCCTGGGCCTTCAGGGCAACAGCACAAGGCTGACCAGCGAGGTCGAGTGGAAGAAGACCTTTACCACGCCGCAGGGACTGCAGCTTACGCCGATCCTGGCCGCGCGCGCCGACGGTTACCTGCTCAATGTCGACAATCCGAACCAGATCGCGCCGGGCACCTACAACTATGCCGGCAATTTCGTCGATCAGGATGCCGCCGCCCGCGCGATGCTGACGGCGGGTCTCGAAGTCAAATATCCGATGCTGATCACCAATGGATTCAGTTCGCATATCGTCGAGCCGATCGGCCAGATTTTCGTCCGTCCCGATGAGCGGTATGCCGGCGGCCTGCCGAACGAGGACAGCCAGAGCTTCGTGTTCGATGCCACCACGCTGTTCGATCGTGACAAGTTCTCCGGCTATGATCGCGTCGAGGGCGGCACCCGCGCCAATATCGGGCTGCGCTATCGCGGCGTCTACGACAACGGCATCATGGTCGACGGCCTGTTCGGCCAGTCCTTCCAGCTTGCCGGCGCGAACTCGTTCGCCTCGCCCGACCTCGTCGGCGTCGGCCTGGAATCCGGGCTAGAAACCGAACGCTCCGATTATGTCGGCGCGGCCCAGATATCGTTCCCCTTCGGCATCGGCCTCAATGGCTCGGCCCGTTTTGACGAGACCGATTTCTCGCTGCAGCGCACGGATGCCGGCATCACCTACACCTCGGCCCGCTTCGACACCGCGCTCGACTACACCAATGTCGTAGCCCAGCCCGGCTACGCCTATGACGAGCGCAACAGCGAGATTAAGTCCACGAGCACCCTCCGGTTCAATGACAATTGGGGCGTCTCGGGTTCGTTGACCTACGACCTCAGCAACAATGTCCTGACGCGCCGCTGGGTGGGCTTGACCTATGAGGACATCTGCACCCTGTTCTCGATCACCTATCAGGAAAGCTGGGATACCGACGATGCCAAGGGGGTCGACTGGACGATCGGGGCACGCCTGACGCTGCGCACGCTCGGCGATATCGCGATCGGCTCCGACAATTTCGGCGGCAGTTTCTAGCGTTTCCTCAAACAACGAATCGCGGCCATGCCTTGCTTTTGCCGCCGAAATGGACAAAACATTTCCCTCACAGGTTCAGGATCGACATGCGGCCCGTTGCCCGGTGTTACATGTCTCCTGAAGCCATGCGGGGCTTGAAGCGAGCGGGTGTATTCGATCGCTTCCTGGGAGGCCGTGACGCCCCGCTGACACAAGATACCGATGCGGCCGGTTGGCGTTTTCGCCCCGGCCGGGGAAAGGAATAAGACATGAACGCCGCCAGATTTACCGTGAATGCCTTTGCCGCTGCTGTGATCGCGACCGCATCGATCTTCGGCGTGCCTGCCCAGACGGCTTTCGCCAGGACCGTCGATATCGAGGTGATCGTCAACAATGTGCCGATCACCAACGACGATATCGCCAAGCGCAAGGCCCTGCTGCGGCTGATGGGCACCAAGGGGGCGACCGACGCCAAGGCGCGCGAGGCGATGATCGACCAGGCGCTGAAACAGTCCGAAATCGCGTTCCGCGGCGCCTCCGTCACCCAGACGGAAGTCGATGACGCCTTTCAGAACTTCGCCAATGGCAACAACATGTCCGTCGCCCAGATGAGCAGCATTCTCAACCAGGCCGGCGTCGGGGTCGATCACTTCAAGTTCTTCATCGCCGTCAGCATGAGCTGGGGCCAGCTCCTGCGCGCCCGCTATGGCGCCAACACGCTGCTTCCCGACGACGAGTTCATCCCCCAGCTCGAAGCGGCCGAAAAAGAAGGCAAGAAACCCGAAACCACCGAGTACCTGCTGAAGCGGATCGTCTTCGTGGTGCCGGAAAAGGAACGGGGCTCGCTGCTTGGCAAGCGCAAGAACGAGGCCGAGGCCGCGCGCAAGAAGTTTCCGGGTTGCGATCAGGCGATTTCCTTCGCCGCGACCATGAACGACGTCACCGTCATCGATCTCGGCCGCTTCCTTGAACCGCAATTGCCGGCCCAGTGGAAGGACGCGGTCATCAAGTCGAGCGGCGACACCACTTCCGTGATCACCACGCCGGTGGGCGCCGAGTTCCTGGCCGTGTGCGAGCGCAAGACCGCCAATGACGACTATGCCGCCCGCCTGGTGCTGAGCGCCAAGGAAGATTCCGCCGAGGTGGATACCGACGCCGAGAGCGAGAAGTATCTCGAGGAATTGCGGGACAAGGCGCAGATCGTCACCCCGGGCAAGTCGTAATCCTTGGCAGATCTCACCAGGAAACCGCTGGCGCTTACCCAGGGTGATCCCGCCGGCATCGGCCCCGAGATCGCCCTGAAGGCATGGCACAGACGCGGCGAGAGCGGCCTGCCGCCCTTCATCTTTCTCGGCGATCCGCGCATTCTCGCCGCGCGCGCGGAAATGCTCGGCCTTGATATCCCGATCGAGATCACCGCGCCGGAGGCAGCGCTTGAGCGCTTCGACGAGACCCTGCCGGTGTTCGCGATCGACACCGCGCTTACCACCACGCCCGGAAAACCAGACCCCGCGACCGGAGAAGGCACAATCGCGGCGATCGAGACCGCGGTGAAGCTCACCCTGCGCGGCAAGACGAGCGCCGTGGTCACCAATCCGATCGCCAAATCGGTGCTCTACAGCGCCGGCTTCAAGCATCCGGGCCATACCGAGTTCCTCGCCGCCCTTGCCGGGCGCGAGACCGGAAAGCAGGTGCGCCCGGTGATGATGCTCGCCTGCCCGGCCTTGCGGGTGGTGCCGGTCACGATCCATATTCCGCTGAAGGACGTGCCGGCGGCGCTTGATGAGGCCTTGATCGTCGATACGATCCGCATCACCGCGCAAGAGCTCAAATCGCGCTTCGGCCTTGCCGCGCCGTGCCTCGCCGTCGCCGGCCTCAACCCCCATGCCGGGGAGCAGGGCACGATCGGCCGCGAGGACGAGGACATCGTGCGCCCCGCGCTTGAGCGCCTGCGCGCCGAAGGAATCGACGTTGTTGGCCCCCTGCCCGCCGATACCATGTTCCACGCCGCCGCCCGCGCCCGCTACGATGCGGCGATCTGCATGTATCACGATCAGGCGCTGATACCGGTGAAGACGCTCGGCTTCGAGGCCGGCGTCAATGTGACGCTCGGCCTGCCCTTCGTGCGCACCTCGCCGGACCACGGCACGGCCTTCGATATCGCCGACAAGGGGGTTGCCGATCCGACCAGCCTGGAAGAGGCGCTCAAGCTTGCGGCGCAGCTTTCGGAAAACGCCGCATGAGCCAGATCGACGACCTGCCGCCGCTGCGCGAAGTTCTTGCCGCCCATGATCTCGACGCGAAGAAGGCGCTCGGCCAGAATTTTCTGCTCGATCTGAACCTCACCCAGAAGATTGCCCGCACCGACGGCGATCTTGAGGGCGCGCATGTCATCGAGGTCGGCCCCGGCCCCGGCGGGCTGACGCGTGCGATTCTTTCGCTCGGCGCGGAGAAGCTCACCGTCATCGAACGCGACGAGCGCTGCCTGCCGGCGCTTGAGGAAATCGCCTCTCATTATCCGGGTCGGCTGGAGATCATCAGCGGCGATGCGCTGAAGACGGATTTCGCGGCGCTTGCCGGCGATCGCCCGGTCAGGATTATCTCCAACCTGCCCTATAATGTCGGCACCCAGCTTCTGGTGAACTGGTTGCTGCCGCGCGCATGGCCGCCCTATTGGCAATCGCTGACGCTGATGTTCCAGAAGGAAGTCGCTCAGCGCATCGTCGCGGAAGCCGGCGACAATCACTATGGCAGGCTCGGCGTGCTGGCCGGATGGCGGACCGAGGCGCGCATCGCCTTCGACGTGCCGCCGCAGGCCTTCACCCCCCCGCCCAAAGTGACCTCCAGCGTGGTGCACCTCACGCCCCGCGCCGAACCGCTTCCGGTCGCAGCCTCGGCACTTGAAAAGGTGACGCAAGCCGCCTTCGGCCAGCGCCGCAAGATGCTGCGCCAGAGCCTCAAGAGCCTCGGCGGCGAAGCGCTGCTTGCCAAGGCCGGCATCGATCCGACGCGCCGCGCCGAGACGCTCAGCATCGCGGAATTCTGCGAGCTTGCCCGAAATCTTTAGCGAATCTGATGTTCGGTAGAGGCAGCGTCCAGAGCCTTCAGCGTGGCCTGGATGAAGCTTTCGCGCGCCGTGTCCGGCTTCAGGCCGCGCGGCTCATAGACGTGACGGTTCAGGAAAAATCCGGTCAGCCGGAAGCCGGCTTCCAGATCGGCCCGGTCGGCAGCCTCGTTCATGTCCGGTCGCAGAAACACCGGCAGCGCCAGCATGCGGTCGGCATAGGGCGTTCCGGCTGCGTTTGAGACCGCCCGTCCGGACTTGGGCGACACATAGGCAAGGTCCGTCCTCACCCCGCTCGCCGCGCATTGGGCGAGATCGAGCCCGAATCCGAGTTCGTTGAGCAGCGCCAGCTCGAAGCGCACGAACAGTTCACCGGCGGCGCTGGCGTCATCGAGATGGGCGATGATCACCTCCATCGCCGCGCAGAGATGACGGTGCGGATCACGTTCCGGCAGCAGCCGCAGCAGTGAAGCCATCGCCTGGACGCCGTGCAGCGCCGGCGCGGAGAGCATCAGGAGCGCCGCCCGCTGCTCGATCGGCTCGACCCGGAATTCGCCGAGATGCTCGGAAAGCCGCGCGCGCCAGTGGAGCGAGACCCGGTTGCCGGGCTGCAACACCGGCCGCATGCTCCGCGACCGGCCGCCGCGCACCATGCCGAGATGGCGGCCGTGATCGACCGTCATCACCTCGGCGATCACGCTGGTCTCGCCATGGCGGCGGCTTCCCAGAACAATGCCCTCATCCTGCCATTCCAAGGTGCTGCGTCTCCCGACGGATCAATCCGAGTAATCGAGCCCGATCTCGCGGTAGCGGGCCGGATCGTCGCCCCAGTTCTCCCGCACTTTCACGAACAGGAAAAGATGAACCGGCTGACCAAGAATCTCCGATAACTCCTTGCGCGCGCTCATGGAAATCGCCTTGATCGCCTCGCCGTTCTTGCCGAGCGCGATCTTCTTCTGGCTGTCGCGCTCGACATAGATCACCTGCTCGATGCGCACCGAGCCATCCTTGCGCTCTTCCCATTTCTCGGTCTCGACATGGGAGGAATAGGGCAGTTCCTGATGCAGCCGAAGGAACAGCTTCTCGCGGGTGATTTCTGCGGCGAGCTGGCGCATCGGCAGATCGGAAATCTGGTCCTCGGGATAATACCAGGGGCCCTCGGGAAGCCGTTTCGCCAGATAGTCCATCAGGTCGTCGCAGCCTGAACCGTTCGTGGCGGAGATCATGAAGGTCTCCTCGAAATCGATCGCCTCATTGGCGGCCGAGGCGAGCTTCAACAGGTCTTCCGGGCGCACACGGTCGATCTTGTTCAGCACAAGGATCTTGGGATGGCGCACCTCTTTCAGGCCTTCGAGGATGGCCTCCGCATCGCCCTTCAAGCCGCGCTCGCTGTCGACCAGCAACATGATCACGTCGGCATCGCGCGCGCCGCTCCAGGCGGCCATCACCATGGCGCGGTCCAGTCTGCGGCGCGGCTTGAAGATGCCGGGCGTGTCCATGAACACGATCTGCGTCTTGTCGTGGATGGCAATGCCGCGCAGCGTGGCGCGCGTCGTCTGCACCTTGTGGCTGACGATCGTCACCTTGGCGCCGACAAGGCGGTTCACCAGCGTGGATTTACCGGCATTGGTCGGGCCGATCAGGGCAACGAAGCCGGATCGGGTGTCGGCGCCCACCGGCATGGTTTCAGTCTCGGTCATGACAACTCCTGCGGTTTTCCGCGTCTCGGCGGCCGCATTATAACAGGTTCAAGAATGACAGGCTCAGCTTTCGGCCGTCCAGACGCCTTCGCGCTCCAGAAGCCGTGTCGCGGCAACCTGTTCGGCGGCGCGCTTGGAGCGATCGATGCCGGTTTCCGGCGCGACGCCGCTGACGGTGACCGTCACTGTGAAGCGCGGCTCGTGGTCGGGACCCGAACGGTCCTCGACCTTGTAGACCGGCGTCTGGCCGAAGCGGGCATGGGCCCACTCCTGCAATTCGGTCTTGGCATCGCGGCGCAGCGTCACGCCATCGGCAAACAGCGGCTTCCACCAGGTCTCGATGAATTCGCGCGCAGGCTTCAGGCCGCCTTCCAGATAGATCGCCGCGATCACGCTTTCGACGACATCGGCCCGGATCGAAAGCACGCGCTTGCCGGTGAGCTTCTTGACGTCCTGCCCGGTCTTGATGAACCGGTGCAGGCCGAGATCGTCGGCAACCCGCGCGCAGGCCTCGGCGCTGACAAGCTGGTTCAGCCGCACCGAAAGCTCGCCCTCGCTGGCACCCGGAAACAGCCGGAACAGGTTCTCGGCGATCACCAGCCCCAGCACCCGGTCGCCGAGAAATTCCAGCCGCTCGTAATTGTCGTCCTTGCCGCTGCGCGCGCTGGCATGCGTCAGCGCCAGCGCGAGGCGCTTGCGGTCCTCAAAATCGAAGCCGATCAGCTTGGCGAATGCGTCGACATCAGCGCCGTGCCTTTCCGTCATTCAGCCACCGATAACCTTGAACATGCGATCCCAGCGCATGTTGAACGGCCACTTCCATATCTGCGCGAAGGAGGTGTCGTTGCCGAGCGAGAAGAAGATCAGGCTGGCGCGGCCGATGAGGTTTTCGGCCGGCACAAAACCGACATCGAAACGGCTATCGAGCGAATTGTCGCGATTGTCGCCCATCATAAAATAATGGTCCTCGGGCACGATGAACTCGCGGGTATTGTCGCCAGGGCCGTTGCGCAATTCGTCGAGCGTGTCGTAGCTGACGCCATCGGGCAGCGTTTCGCGGAAGACCGGGATATCGCGGCCCGGATCGCGGCGATAATCGGAGGTGAAGGTGCCATCGGCGGTGCGTGGCACCGGCTCGTCGTTCAGGTAGAGAATACCGTTCCTGACCTGCACCCGGTCACCGGGAAGGCCGATCACGCGCTTGATGTAATCGATATCGGGATTGGGCGGATAGCGGAACACGACGACATCGCCGCGGTCGGGATCGCTGCCGAAAATGCGGCCAGAAAACAGGTTCGGCGAGAACGGAAGGGAATAGCGCGAATAACCGTAGGAGAACTTGTTCACGAACAGATAGTCGCCAACCAGAAGCGTCGGCATCATCGATCCGGAGGGAATCGTGAACGGCTGAAACAGGAAGGTCTTGATGACCACCGCCAGAAGCAAGGCCTGGACGATGACCTTCACATTGCTCCACAGCGAGCTTTCCTGTTTTTCTTCTTTTTCAGACACGCAGTGCTTCCTTTTGCTCACCGGTTTCGCCATGAGCTTTAGCCCCTTAGCCAAAAACGGGCAATGTTTTTAAGAAGGTTTCGCGCTCTCCTCCACCGCCTCGATGATGACGAAGGCCTGCGCGAGCGGGTAGTCATCGGTGATGGTGATGTGGATCCGCGCCTCGTGGCCCGCGGGAATCAGGCGCGCGAGCGCTACCCCGGCGCCGCCGGTAAGCTTCATGGTGGGCTTGCCGCCGGGCAGATTGACCACGCCCATATCCTTCCAGAACACGCCCTGCGCGATGCCGGTGCCAAGCGCCTTGGAGCAGGCCTCCTTGGCGGCGAAGCGCTTGGCGTAGGAGGCGGCGCGGTTTCGCCGCCGGTCGGACTTTACGCGTTCGATATCGGTGAAGCAGCGCGCGGTGAACCGCTCGCCGAAGCGCTCGATGGTATTTTCCACGCGCCTGATATCGATCAGGTCGCTGCCGAGGCCAACGATCATGGCATTCCTCCCGGTGGTTTCAATTCTTCGAACCGTTCATGGCGCCGTTCTGAAGTTCGGCCTGCCGCGCCGCGATCATTGCCTGACGGCGGGTCTGGAAGGACTGCACCGCATAATAGGTGGCGATGTAGAACAGACCGCCGCACACGAGCGCGGGAACGATCGAACCGACGATCATCGGTTCAAGCAACGGCTTCCAGAGATCGGAAAGCTCGAACTTTTTGACCAGTTCGACAAGGTCGATATGCTGGCGCCCTTCGGCGCTGCGCCCCAGCACGTAGCTGCCGAACTTCCATGTGGACAGCCAGATGAACGGAAAGGTCAGCGGATTGCCGAAGGCGGTACCCAGGGCGGAAGCGAACAGATTGCCGCCAAGAACGAAGGCGATCGCGAATGCGGACACGAAATGCAGGCCGATAAACGGCGTCCATGAAACGAACACTCCTGCCGCGATGCCCATGGCGATCGCATGCGGCGTGGCCCGCAGCCGCACGGTGCGGTGATAGATATAGACCGGCACGCGCCAGAAACCCTTTCTGGGCCAGACCGCGCCGCGCAATCGCTGCCAAAAACTTGCCGGAGAACGTCTCTTGAAAAGCATGATCTAGTTTTGACAGCTGGGAGGATGAATGCAAGCGCGTTTTGGCAAACTCAGTCCGGCTTCACGCGGCGGCGCACCTCGTCATCATCGCTTTCCCTCAAATCTTCGGGTTTTGGGCGTCCGGGATCGAAATTCTGGTCGATATTGTCGAATACGTGCTTCACGCCCTCGGCCTCGCTCTCGCTGACCTTGGGGTGCGTGAAGCGTTTGAAGAAGTCGCGCAAACCATCCCACATGGCGTTCCTGCCTTTCGTCGGTTGATGACTGTTAGACGCAAACTTGAACCATAATGTTCCATCGCGGCTGTGGCCATCGCGTGTCATCGGGCGACGGAGCTGACAACCTTTCAGACGAATTCCCGCTTCACGGTCGCCACGCAATCGAGCGCCTTGAGCTGGTTGATCGTCTGCGTGAGCTGGCGAAGGTCCCAGACCTCCATGTCCATGCCGACTTCGGCAAAATCCTCGGCGATGACGTCCATACGGATCGAGCGGATATTGACGTCGAGCGTGGCGATGGTCGAGGTGATCCGGGCGAGCGTGCCGGGCTCGTTCAGCACGTTGATGCCGATGCGCGCGCGGAACCGCTTGTCATTGGTGGAATCGATATCCCAGCGAATGTCGACCCAGCGGTCCGGCTGGTCCTCGTATTGCTGAAGGCCCGGCGACTGGATCGGATAGACCGTGATGCTGCCGTCATCCTCGGTGATGCCGACGATGCGGTCGCCGGGGACTGCGCCCGACGGCGAAAACCGCACGATCGCCGCGCCGTTGAGGCCGCGCAGCGGCACGCCCGCCTCGCTGTCGGCATCCGGCAGGCGAAACGCCATGCCCTCGCCTTTCGGCAGGCTCACCCAGCCATCCTCTACGCTGGGCTTGATGGTGACGCGCTCATCCTTGTGATCCGGGAACACGGCCTTCAGCACGTCGACTGAGGAGAGCTCGTTGCGGCCGACGGCTGCGATCACATCCTCGACATCGCTCTGGCCGAGACGATGCAGGACCGAGGCCAGTACCTCGCGCGAGAAGGTCTTGCCGGAACGGGCGAAGGTGCGCTCGAGAATCCGGTAACCGAGGCCGCTATACTGCTTGCGGATCGCCGCCCGCGTCGCCCTGCGGATTGCCGCGCGCGCCTTGCCGGTGACGACGATGCCTTCCCAGGCCGGCGGCGGCACCTGCACGCCCGAGCGGATGATCTCTACCTCGTCGCCATTGTTGAGCCGCGTCACCAGCGGCATCATCCGTCCGTTCACCTTGGCGCCGACACAGGTATCGCCGATATTGGTGTGAACCGCATAGGCGAAGTCGATCGGCGTCGCGTCCTTCGGCAGCGCTATGAGCTGGCCCTTGGGCGTGAAGCAGAACACCTGGTCCTGAAACAGTTCCAGCTTGGTGTGTTCGAGAAATTCCTCGGGACTATCGCCTTCGGCCAGCGCCTCGATGGTCTTGCGGAACCAGGAGAATACATTGGTCTCGTCGTTGGCAGCGCCGGCCACCCTGCCCTCCTTGTAGAGGGAATGAGCGGCAATGCCGTATTCAGCGATGTCGTGCATCGCGCGGGTGCGGATCTGCAGTTCGATGCGCTGCCTCAGCGGCCCGACAATCGTCGTGTGCAGCGACTGATAGCCATTCTGTTTCGGATTGGAGATGTAGTCCTTGAAGCGTTCCGGCACCATGCGCCAACGGGTATGCACCAAGCCGAGCGCGCGATAGCAGCTCTCAAGCTCATCAACGATGATCCGAAAACCGTACAAGTCCGACATCTGCTCGAAGGACAGCGATTTCGACTGCATCTTGTTGAAGATCGAGAACGGCTTCTTCAGCCGGCCCTTGACCTTGACCTCGACGAGACCGTTCTCGGTCAAGAGCGCCTTGAGCTCGTCCTCGATGCTCTTGACCATGGCCTGGTTCTGGCCGGCGAGGTCCTGCAGCTTATCGCGGATGGTCTGATAGGCTTCCGGATTGATGTACTGGAAGGACAGATCCTCCAGTTCCTCGCGCATGTCCTGCATGCCCATGCGGCCGGCGAGCGGCGCATAGATTTCCATCGTCTCCTCGGAAATCCGCCGGCGCTTGTCGGCGCGCATGTAATAAAGCGTGCGCATGTTGTGCAGCCGGTCGGCGAGCTTGACCAGCAGCACGCGCACGTCATCGGCCACGGCAAGAAACAGCTTGCGCAGGTTTTCGGCCTGCTGCGCCTTGCGGGAGACCAAATCGAGCCGCTTGATCTTGGTGAGCCCCTCGACCAGCGCGCCGATCTCGTCGCCGAAGAACTGGTCGATCTCGTCACGCGTCGCGGAGGTATCCTCGATCGTGTCATGCAGCAGCGCGACCGCGATCGTCGATTCGTCCATGTGCAGGTCGGTCAGGATCGCCGCGACTTCGAGCGGGTGGGAGATATAGGGGTCACCGCTGGCGCGCTTCTGACGCCCATGCTTCTGCATGGCGTAGACATAGGCCTTGTTGAGCAGCGCGATATCGGCGTCAGGCTTATATTTCTGTACCCGCTCAACGAGTTCGTATTGCCGCATCATGGCTCAGTGACCGGGCCCATCATGGGCGCATTGCGGACCCTCAGGTCCGCTGAAATGGAAAGCGGCCGCGGGGTGCGCCCGCAGCCGGCAATATCAGTAGTCGTCGCCTTTTTCCGGCGGAACCAGGCCTTCAATGCCAGAGCGAAGCTCTTCTTCCGACATCTGGTCGAAGGGGATGGCATCCGGCATGTCCGGACGATCCGCGGGCTCGGCGGCGTCCTCGTCGGCCGAAGCGCTGGCCGAGCTGTCGGCCTCGGGTTCGTCGACTTCGACATGACGTTGGAGCGAATGGATCAGGTCTTCCTTCAGATCGTCGGGCGAAAGGGTTTCGTCGGCGATCTCGCGAAGGGCCACGACCGGGTTCTTATCATTGTCGCGGTCGACGGTGATCTGGGCGCCCTGGGAGATGAGACGCGCACGATGTCCTGCGAGCAGAACGAGATCGAACCGGTTGTCGACTTTGTCGATACAGTCTTCAACTGTGACACGAGCCATTGACTGTCCTTTTAGGAGATTTCTGTGGAATTGCACCTCATAAAGGAGCCGAGCCCGGAATTCAAGGGCGCAATTCAATAGCGAAGCGCGCGAACCGCCACCATTCGATCCATGTTACGTCTCGGCCGCAAAACTTTATGTTGAATTCTTTAGACAGATGGTTAAATCCTGAGTGAATTGTATATTTTTTGGCACAAATTTGATCTGTCGTCGTTTACTCGTATAGGGCGACCGCACTAAATTGCAGACGGTGGCAAATACTAATTTCATTTGAGGACATGTTTTATGTTTGATCCGCGCGAGAAAATTGCGCTCTTCATCGATGGCGCGAACCTTTACGCCGCCTCCAAGGGCCTCGGTTTCGACATTGATTATCGCAGACTGCTGAGGGTGTTTCAGGGCAAGGCCTACCTTCTGCGCGCCTATTATTACACGGCGCTGATCGAAGACCAGGAATATTCCTCGATCCGTCCGCTGATCGACTGGCTGGATTACAACGGCTACAAGGTCGTGACCAAGCCCGCCAAGGAATTCACCGATTCGATGGGGCGGCGGAAGATCAAGGGCAATATGGATATCGAGCTGGCGATCGACGCGATGGAGCAGGCGTCGACGGTCGATCACCTCGTGATCTTTTCCGGCGACGGCGATTTCACCACGCTGGTGGAAGCGTTGCAACGCAAGGGCCGCAAGGTTTCTGTGGTCTCGACCATGGCAACCCAGCCGCCGATGATCGCCGACGATCTGCGCCGGCAGGCCGACCATTTCATCGATCTGGTTTCGCTGAAGCAGGATATCGGACGCGAACCGTCGGAACGGCCCCAGCGCGTGCCGGAAGTGGTGAGTTCAGACTTCGACGACTGAGGCGGCGGACTGACCACAGACGGCAGACGCCGTTCGGGTCAGCCGAGGCTCTTGAGAAGCCTGCTCTTTTCGCGGTTCCAGTCGCGTTTCTTGGCCGTTTCGCGCTTGTCGTGAAGCTTCTTGCCCTTGCCGAGCGCAAGCTCGAGCTTGGCCCGGCCGCGATCGTTGAAATAGAGCTTCAGCGGGATCAACGTCATGCCGTCGCGATTGACGGCGGAGCGCAGGCGATGAATTTCGCGCTTGCCCAAGAGCAGCTTGCGGCGGCGGCGCGGTTCGTGATTGAATCGGTTGCCCTGCAGATATTCCGGAAGATAGGAATTGATCAGCCACATTTCGCCATCCTCATCGGAGGCGTAGGACTCGGCGATATTGGCCTTGCCCTCGCGCAGCGACTTGACCTCGGTTCCGGTCAGCACGAGGCCGGCCTCGAGCGTGTCGAGGATTTCATAATTGAACCGTGCCTTGCGGTTTTCGGCGACAATATTGAGCCGACCACCCTTGCTGCCCTTCGGAGCCATGAAAGTCTTCCAGTCTGCTATCGGCCGGTCGCGATCAGTTCAGCAATCCGGCATGTTTCAGCGCCGCGTCGATTTCGGCGGCGGTTCTGTCGTCCACCGGCGTCAGCGGCAGACGGACCGCGCCGTCCATACGGCCAATCCTGTTCAGCGCGTATTTAGTGCCGCAAACGCCCGGTTCAAGAAACAACGCCCGGTGGAGCGGCATCAGCCGGTCCTGGTATTCCAGCGCCCCAGCGAAATCGCCCGCAAGCAGCGCGTTCTGGAATTCCGCGCAAAGCTTCGGCGCGACATTGGCGGTGACGGAGATCGCGCCCACCCCACCCTGCGCGGCAAAGCCGAGCGCCGTGGCATCCTCGCCCGAAAGCTGGATGAAATCCTTGCCGCAGGTAATCCGTTGCTCTGACACGCGGTCGAGCTTGGCCGTGGCATCCTTGACGCCGACGATGTTGGAATGCGCCTTCACCAGCGCGCCCATCGTCTCCGGCAGCAGGTCGATCACCGAGCGCGGAGGGATGTTGTAGATGAAGATCGGCAGCTTGGTGGCCTCGGCGATCGCCGAGAAATGCGCGAACAGGCCCTTCTGGGTCGGCTTGTTGTAATAGGGCGTGACCACCAGCAGCGCATCGGCGCCGGCCTTTTCCGCATGGAGCGCCAGTTCGATGGCCTCGCGCGTGTTATTTGAACCGGCGCCGGCAATCACCGGAACCCGGCCCGCGACCACTTCCACGCAAAGGTCCACCACCCGTTTGTGCTCGGCGTGGCTCAGCGTCGGGCTTTCGCCGGTGGTGCCGACGGGCGACACGCCGTGACTGCCCTCGCCGATCTGCCAGTCGACATGCGCGGCGAATGCCTGCTCGTCGACCGCGCCATCGGCTGTAAAGGGCGTAACAAGGGCGGGTATGGACCCCTTGAACATGCAGATTCTCCTGACGGCCCTCGTTTTAAAGCCGCATTCTTGTTGTCAAATCGCGCGCACCATAATGCCGGACATCAGGTACTGCAAGCATTAGCATTCGCAGCAGCAAACCGCTCGATTGTGTGATAGCTTAAGGCGATATTAACCGCGATAAACGAGATTGACGGAGCCCGACTGAATTCGACCCCTGGATGATCGAATGAAGAAAACACTTTCCATGATTTCACTCGCCGCCGTGATGACGGCAGCGGAGATGACTCCTCTCGCCGCGCAGGATTTCCCCTCGATGGCGCCGATTCCCTACGCCCGGCCGGACCGTTCCGCGCTGCCGCCCTCGCTTGAAGTGACGGGCGCGATCAGCCAGCCGATCGCCAATCCGGCGTCGAGCACGGTGCTGAAACAGGGCCTCGACGCGCTTAAGGACAGCAACGTCCCCGGCGCGATGCAGGCGCGGGCGCGGCTGCCCGACAACAGTCTTGATCACCAGATTCTGAGCTGGGCGATCGCCGTTTCCGGCGAGCCCGGCGTCCCCTCCTCCGAAATCGCGGAAGCCCAGCAGGAGCTTCGCGGCTGGCCGGGGCTTTCCTCGCTGCGCGCCAATTCCGAACGGGCCTTCGCGCGCGAAAATCCCTCGCCCAACACCGTGCTGGCCGCCTTCGGCAACACGCCGCCGGAAACCTCGCAGGGCACGATCCTGCTCGCGCGCGCCTATCTGGCGACCGGGCAGAAGCAGAAGGCGCACGATATCATCAACCGCGCCTGGACCGGATGGGCGCTCGACACCAGTTCGGAAAACCAGATTCTCAAAGAGTTCGGTTCGATCCTCAGCCAGACCGATCACAAGAACCGGATGATCTACCTGATGTATCGCGACCGCGCGACCCAGGCCAAGCGGTTCTCCGAAATGGGCAATGCCCAGTCCTTCTATAATGCCTGGGCCGCCGTCATTCGCCGGCAGGACAATGCCGGCAGCCTGATCAATGCCGTGCACTCGTCCTGGCGCAGCGATCCGGCCTTCCTCTATATCCAGATCCGCAATGCCCGTCAGAACAACCAGTATGACACCGCGGCAGCGCTTCTGAAGAAGATGCCGCGCAATCAGGCAGCCCTCGTCAACCCCGACCAGTGGTGGGATGAAAGCCGCATCATCGGGCGTCAATATTATGAAGACGGAAAAGCGCGACAGGCCTATCAAGTGGTCGCGGCCGCAATGCCGGAGGGTCGTCTCGACCGGCTGGATGCCGCGTTCCACGCTGGCTGGATCGCGCTGCGCGGCCTCAACGATGGCCGCACCGCATCAAAGCATTTCGCCGACATCGTAGCGATCTCCTCGACCCCGATCTCGGCATCGCGCTCCTATTACTGGCAGGGCCGGGCCGCTGAAGCCGGCGGGCCGGGCAATGCGCGCGACTTTTACCGCAAGGCCGGCGCCTACGAGACCACCTTCTACGGTCAGCTTGCGCTGCAGAAACTCGGACAGACGCGTTTGAGCGTGCCCTATCCGAGCCCGACCGCCGCCGACCGCACGAATTACCAGCGTAATCCCGCGGTGCAGGCGATCGCCCGGCTAGAGGCCGTCGGCCATGGCTGGCGCGCCGATTCGCTCTATCGCGCGCTCGCCGAACAGCTTACGAGCCCCGGCGAACTTGCCCTTCTCGCCTATCAGGCGGAAAAGGACCGCAGCCACAGCCTGTCGCTTCAGGTCGGCAAGATCGCCTATGGCCGCGGGCTCGATGTCGCCGCGCTCGCCTTCCCGATCGGCGTGATCCCGACCAACGCCAATATTTCCGGCTCCGGCATGGCGCTCGCCTATGCGATCGCGCGGCAGGAGAGCGCCTTCAATCCCGGCGCGGTTTCGCCGGCCGATGCGCGCGGGCTGCTGCAACTTCTGCCGACCACCGCCCAGCGCGTCGCAAGCCGCCACGGGCTTTCCTATTCGGCAAGCCGGCTGACGGGCGATCCGGCCTATAACGCCACGCTCGGCGCGCATTATCTCGGCGAGCAGATCGACCGGTTCGGCGGCTCCTATATCCTCACCTTCGTCGCCTATAATGCGGGACCGGCGCGGGTGCCGCAGTGGATCGAGCGCTTTGGCGATCCGCGCGGCAAGAACCTCGATTTCGTGATCGACTGGATCGAATCGATTCCCTATCCGGAAACCCGCAACTATGTTCAGCGGATCATGGAAAACTACGAGATCTACAAGGCCCGCCTGAACCAGCCAACCGATATCGCCCGCGACCTGATCTACGGCCGGACCTGAGAGCAGAGCGCCGGGCGAAAAGTCCATTGCCCCCCATGAGCGTCGGCCGGCCTTGCGCCGTGCCGGCGCTTTCGGCTATCTGACCGACCATCAGCGCCCGCCGGTTCGGCCGGACGCCCAACAGGTGGAACCGCCCTCCGATGGACATGATTTCCGATTTCGACCTGACCGGCAGCAACACGTTTGGCCTGAAATCTTCCGCGCGCCGGGCCGTGATCGTCGATGATCCGGAAATGCTGCCGGCGCTTGCCCGCGAAAGCGCCGCCTCCGGCCTACCTCTGCGCATTCTCGGCGGCGGCAGCAATGTGGTGCTGAGTGAGCGGCTCGAGGCCATCGTCGCGCTGATGCGGATCGGCGGCCGGCAGGTCGTGCACCGGACGGAGAGCGAAACCATCGTGACCGCCGGGGCCGGCGAAAACTGGCACGATTTCGTGTCCTGGACCGTCGCGCAAGGCATTCCGGGGTTGGAAAACCTCGCCGGCATTCCCGGCACGGTCGGCGCCGCCCCGATCCAGAATATCGGCGCTTATGGCGCGCAACTCTCCGATTTCTTCCTGTCGCTCGAGGCCTTCGATCTGCGAGACGGTGTTGTCCGCACCTTCGATGCCGCGGCCTGCCGCTTTGCCTATCGCCAGAGCCATTTCAAGGCCGAGCCCGGTCGCCATGTCATCCTCTCGGTCACGCTCGCCCTGCCAACCGTATGGCGGGCGAAACGCGATTACGCCGGTCTCGACCTGTTGCCCGAGCAGGCCTCGGCGCGGGAGGTACTCGATCACGTCGTCGCTCTCAGGGCCTCGAAGCTTCCCGACTGGCGGACGCTCGGCAATGCCGGCTCATTCTTCCACAATCCGGTGGTCAGCGCCGAAAAGGCCGCCGAAATCGCGGGCGCGCCGCGCTATCCCCAGCCCGACGGCACGGTGAAACTCTCCGCCGGCTGGCTGATCGAGCAATGCGGCCTCAAGGGCTTCCGCCTCGGCCCCGCCGGCACCTACGCCCGCCACGCCCTCGTCCTCGTCAACCACGGCGG
>NZ_DEPM01000205.1:57957-58963 GCF_002358775.1 Martelella sp. UBA3392 | reverse complement strand
TTCGGCGTGGAACTGGTGCAGGAACCGATCAAGCTTTGAATGCTGGAAAATAGTCGGAGTGGAGAGATTCGCCCTTTTTATCAGAAATTTTATCGTTAATCTTGCCTCATCAACGATGATACTCGGAAAAGGAGCAGATGGCAGACGCAAGCAATAACGAAGATACGCACGTACAGAACGAGCAAAATCAGCCCAGAACTGCATTGAAGATGCTTGCCGACTGGAAGACTCAAATCGCCGCCCTCGTTTTAGCACCCTTTATTGGTATCGGTTTTGTCTTCGATTTTCTTCTTCGTGCCAAAGATTTCCCGGAACTTGCCAGTGCCATGTGGGGCGTGTTCGGCTTCTTCGTCGGTATATTCCTTTTCTTTCTCAGCGTGACCTGTGCCGCTTTTTCTGCGGTGGCTCTTGGTCTTCAAGAGAGAGACCTTCGCGTTTCCGGCTGGCTTCGACTGATTGCCGTCTGGTTTCTTAGGGTTGTTGTGGGGCTTGGATGCCTATGCCTGTTTATTACCGCCATTTGGGTGCTTTCAGAATCGGCTAATGGCTTCGGAAACTCTGTTGCCCCATATGTTCAATGGCTGAAAGACCACGCAAATTAGCGCGTATAATAGATAGGGGCAGCATTTGACGAACAATGCGCGGCTTCGTATTCCATCGCCATCCGAACGGAGCGTGTTCGGACTCTGCAGAAATGGCCGTGGCAAGTCGGGCGATAACGGTGCGCCGGTCAGGTCCGAGCAGTTCGCGAAGTTCTGATTTGTTTTCGAGGAAAGGCCGAAGAGGCTTCGGGATCACGATCCGGGCGAAATAGCGCCCGTCACGATTGAGAAGATAGCGGTGCTTTGAAGACATTCCCAACTTCCATTTTGTTACGTGTTTTGTAACAGAAAGTTGGCCGTAACCCCAATGAAATCAGTATCTCTAGCGATTTCAGTGCGTTCAAATGGTCGGAGTGGAGAGATTCGAACTCCCGACCCTCTGGTCCCAAACCAGATGCGCTACC
>NZ_DEPM01000205.1:0-57657 GCF_002358775.1 Martelella sp. UBA3392 | reverse complement strand
CCCTCTGGTCCCAAACCAGATGCGCTACCAGGCTGCGCTACACTCCGCCGATGCGGGTCGGATACACGGTTCGCGGGCCGATCGCAATACTTAAAGCGGCGGGCGGGCGTTATTGCTTGAGCGCCGGGCCGGTGACGGTGTCGCCGGGCTTCAACCCGTAGGCCTGCGCCTGGCCGCCCGCCAACTCGAGCACGTATTTCACCGGCTCACGCGAGGCGATCACGCGCTTGGAGCCGGGCTCGGCTTTCTCGTAGTAGCCGGCCACCGAGCCGTCCGTGCGAATGAACACCATGTCGAGCGGGATCAGCGTGTTCGCCATCCACATCGAGGCGGTGCGCGGCTGGCCGAGGTCGAAGATCATCCCGTGATCGGGGGCAAGCTCGGTGCGGTACATCAGGCCGCGCTGGCGCTGCTGTTCGGTATCGGCGAGCTCGACGACGATCTCGTGGTCGCCTGTTTCGGTATGCAGCGTCAACCGCGAGGTTTCAAAGGTGATCTCGGTCTGGGCCACGGCAAGCCCGCCAAACAGCAGCAGGAAGGCGGCCGCCAGCATTTTCCAATTGCCGAATGTGCGTTTCATGGGGGTCCTCGCCTCGAAGCCTGGCGGTCTCGCCGCCGTGGTCGACCTTAAGAGGGGTCGGTGCAAAACTCAATGTGAATGCGCCGCCCTCAGGGCCAAGCCGGCAAGCCGGAAGCTGTGGAAGTCTCGAAACGCCAGCCCGGACGCCGCCAAGTGCGCGCGGCGCCTCAGTTGGTGCGGTGCATCGGGTTCGGAATGTCGGGATGAACCTCGGCGGCCATCAGGCCCTTGGGGCCGTCGCCGAATCGCACCAGCACGCTCTGGCCCTGGACCAGCTCGGTGAGGCCGTAGCGGCGCAGCGTCTCCATGTGGATGAAAATGTCCTCGGTGCCCTCGCCGCGCGTCAGGAAGCCGAATCCCTTTTCGCGGTTGAACCATTTGACGATCACCCGCTCCAGCCCGCTCGTCGCCTCGACATGGACATGGGTCTTCACCGGCGGCATCTGCGAGGGATGGACGGCGGTGGACTGGTCCATGGACAGGATGCGGAACGCCTGATAGCCGCGCTCGCGCTTCTGCACCAGCGCGACGACGCGGGTGCCTTCCAGTATGGTCTGGTAGCCGTCCTTGCGCAGGCAGGTGACGTGGAGGAGAATATCGTCCATGCCGTTGTCCGGCACCACGAAACCAAACCCCTTGCCGACGTCGAACCACTTCACGAAGCCGGTAACCTCGAGCAGTTCCCCGGTTTCAAGGCCCGCATCCTCTGCGGCAGAATATCTTCCCGCTTGAGACCTCTCGGCCATGTTGCCCCCGCTCCTTGAAAAACCCAGGCCGCGAATTAACTGATTCTTCACAGAAGAATAACATTCATCCATCTGATTCCTGCAATACCCAAACGCATGAAATCGGGAATTGCGGGTCAACGCCGCAGAAATTTTCAGTTTAGCCCACAGGAAAGTGACCTATGCATTATCTCCACACCATGGTCCGCATAACGGATATCGACGCCTCGCTGCGATTCTACTGCGAGTTGATGGGGCTGAAGGAAGTCCGCCGGATCGAGAATGAAAAGGGCCGGTTCACCCTGATTTTCCTCGCCGCGCCCGCCGATCTCGAAAAGGGCGACAACGACCACGTGCCGAAGCTGGAGCTGACCTATAACTGGGATCCGGAAGAATATTCCGGTGGCCGCAATTTCGGTCACCTCGCCTATCGGGTCAAGAATATCTACGATTTCTGCCAGAAGATGGCGGATGCCGGCGTCACCATCAACCGCCCGCCGCGCGACGGCCATATGGCGTTCGTGCGTTCGCCCGACGGCATTTCGGTTGAAATCCTGCAGGATGGCGATGCGCTTCCCCCGCAGGAGCCCTGGGCTTCGATGCAGAACACCGGACGCTGGTAAGTCCGCTTTTCCGTCGACCGTGCAAGCACGGATTTTAGGCGGAAAAAACAAATACTTATTGAGGCGCCGCAACCGGCGCCTCTCTTGTGTCTTTTTTTTGAAGAATTCGCTGATTTGCGCTTGCGGCAATTCATCTGCCTGATTATAAGGGCGCCCAGCGAACGCATGCGCCCTTCGTCTATCGGTTAGGACGCCAGATTTTCATTCTGGAAAGAGGGGTTCGATTCCCCTAGGGCGTGCCATCCTTTGCTACAGGTCATTGACCTTTTGCGGGATGTTTTCGGAGCCTGGATGCTTCGAGAATGGTGTTTGCTGTGGCGGCGGTTCCGGCTTTGCGGTGACCGCCGTTTTTGAAATGTGCGCCCTTCGTCTATCGGTTAGGACGCCAGATTTTCATTCTGGAAAGAGGGGTTCGATTCCCCTAGGGCGTGCCATTTCAAACCTCTCGTTCAGCCGCCGCGCCGAACCTCACCTCCTCGACATCATGACGGATTGGCCGCATCGATGATTCGCAGCTGAACGCGGCGCTGGCCCTGCCAGTGGTCGCCGGAAAGCGTTCCCGCGAGATGCAGGCTGCGCCCGCGGCTGCCAAGCAGAAGCTCGCCCAGAGGCTTGTCGGCGGCGCGGAAGGCGATGCCATCCAGCGCCGTCCCTTCCGCGCTTTCAAGCCGCACCTTCACATGGCCGCCTGCGCCGATCACGCGCGCGTCGCGCACCCGATGCTGCGGCAGCGCGAAGATCGGCTGCGGATGGCCGGAGCCGTAAGGGCCGGCCGCTTCCAGCCGGTCGATCAGGTCAAGCGTGGCGCCCGAGGCGCTGAGCGCGCCGTCGATCTTCAGCACCGCGTCGGCCGCAAGCGCCTCGACGGCATCGCGGGCGTGGTCCTCAAAGAAGGCCCGAAGCGCCGAGAGCTTCTCGCGCGTCACCGTCAGGCCGGCGGCCATCGCATGGCCTCCGCCCTTGACCAGCAGCCCCTGCTCCACAGCCATACGCACCATGCGCCCGAGATCGAAACCCGAGATCGATCGGCCGGAACCGGTCCCGCGGCCATTCGCATCGAAGGCGATGGCAAAGGCCGGGCGTCCGAATCGGTCCTTCAACCGCGAGGCCAGCAGGCCGACAATGCCGGGATGCCAGCCCTGGCGGGCGGTCACGATCACGCCCGCGCCGCTGCCATCGCCGAATTCGGCAATCGCGTCGGCCTCGGCCTCCTGCAGCATCGCCGTCTCGATCGCCTGGCGCTCGCGGTTGAGCTGGTCGAGGCGTTCGGCGATCGCCTCTGCCTCTTCCGTATCATCGACCGTCAGAAGCCTGCTGCCGAGCGCCGCATCGCCGATCCGCCCGCCGGCGTTGATGCGCGGGCCGATCAGAAAGCCGAGGTGATAGGGCGTCACCGGCCCGGCGAGGCCGGCGCGCTTGAACAGCGCCGCGAGACCGGGATTGGAAAGCGAGCGCGCCACGATCAGCCCCTTGACGACATAGGCGCGGTTCAGCCCCCTGAGCGGCACCACGTCGCACACCGTCGCCAGCGCCACCAGATCGAGCCAGGACAGGAGATCGATCCGTCCGGCGCGCATGTCGCCAGCCTGGCGCAAAGCCCTGTGTGCGGCCACCAGAACGAGGAACACCACGCCGGCGGCGCAGAGATGCCCCTGCCCCGAAAGATCGTCCTCGCGGTTTGGGTTCACCAGGGCCGCGCATTCCGGCAGGTCGACGCCGACCTGGTGGTGGTCGATCACCACGACATCGACGCCGAGCGCCTTCGCCGCCGCAAGCGATTCGTGGCTGGTGGAGCCGCAATCGACGGTCACTATCAGTTTCGCGCCGTCCCTGATCAGGCTTTCGATCGCCTGCGGGTTCGGCCCGTAGCCTTCGAAGATGCGGTCGGGGATATAAATCTCGACCTCGAGGCCAAGCATGGTGAGAAAGCGGTACATGAGCGCCGACGAACAGGCCCCGTCGACGTCGTAGTCGCCGAAGATCGCGACCTTTTCGCCGCGTTTGACGGCTTCGATCAGGCGGGCGACCGCTACCTCGCAATCGGTCAGGCTGAAAGGGTCCGGCATCAGCGAGCGAAGGGTCGGGTCCAGAAAGGCGGGCGCGTCGTCCACCGGCACATCTCGGCCGGCGAGAACCCGGGCAATCAGTTCGGAAAGGCCGTGGTTCTGCGCCATGGCCAGCGCCCGGTTTTCACCCGCCGGGCCCAGACGCGGCACCCAGCGCAGATCGCGCGCGGAACGCTCCACGCCCAGAAATGCCCGGGGGCTCGCCTTGCGCTGGGCGGCAGTATCAGTCATCAGGCCTCGGCTCCGCTTCGACGTTCTGCCCTTCATAGCGCCTGATGCGCCCCGATGTCATCGGCTGATCGCGGCGGCGCATGGCAGCCGAAGCGCGAATCCGGAGCAGGAACCGCGTTTCAGGGCTTTTCGATGCGGATAACCTGCGGCTTGCCGACGATGTAACCATCGCTCTCCATCGCCTTGACGGCGTTTCGGATCGAAAGCTCGGTGGTGGCGTGGGTGACCATGATGATGGTCTTGGTCGGCGCGTCGCGCTCGCCATTGGCCGAATGCTGCACGATCGATTCGAGCGAGATCTGGTTGTCGGCCATGCGCCTGGCAATCGCCGCGATCACGCCGATCCGGTCGGCCACCCGCATGCGGATGAAATAGCCGCCCTCATGGCTGCGCATGCGCGCCCGCTTGTAGGGCTCCAGCGATTTCGCCGGCCGGCCGAGCGCCGGCACTGTCTGCGCACCGGGGCGCGACTTGGCGATGTCGGCGATATCGCCAAGCACGGCGGAGGCCGTGGCATCGCCGCCTGCGCCCGGGCCGACCATCAGCAAGTCGCCGAGAATATCGGATTCGATCGCCACCGCATTGGTGACCCCGTCGACCTGGGCGATCACGGTATCATGCGGCACCATGGTCGGATGCACGCGCTGCTCGATGCCGCCGCCGGTGCGCTGGGCAACGCCCAGGAGCTTGATGCGATAGCCGAGTTCGGCCGCCGCGCGGATATCGTCCTGGGTGATGTTGGAGATACCCTCGAGATAGATATCGTCGCAGGAGATCTCGCAGCCGAAGGCAAGCGAGGTAAGGATCGCGAGCTTGTGGGCGGTGTCATTGCCGTTGATGTCGAAGGACGGATCGGCCTCGGCATAGCCGAGCCGCTGGGCTTCCTTGAGGCAGTCCTCGAAGGACAGCCCTTCCTTCTCCATCCGCGTCAGGATGTAATTGCAGGTGCCGTTCATGATGCCGTAGACGCGGGTCATGGTGTTGCCGGTGAGCGATTCGCGCACGGCCTTGATCACCGGAATGCCGCCGGCGACAGCCGCCTCGAAATTCAGCAGCACGCCCTTTTCCTCGGCGAGTGCCGCGAGCGCCACGCCGTCTTCGGCGAGCAGCGCCTTGTTGGCGGTCACGACATGGATGCCCCGCTCCAGCGCCGCGTTCACCGCATCCTTCGCGGCCCCGCTCGCGCCGCCGATGAGCTCGACCAGCACGTCGATGTCGCCCTCGCGCGCCATCGCCGCCGGATCGTCGTACCATGTGGCCGAGGTGACATCGATGCCGCGATCCTTGGTGCGGTCGCGCGCCGATACTGCCGTCACCGTAATGGCGCGGCCGCAGGCCGTGGCGAGGTTTTCATGTCGCTCGCTGATGATGCGCACAAGCGAGGCGCCGACGGTTCCAAGACCGGCGACGCCGATTTTCAGGGCATCTGCCATGGGGTATTCCTACTGACCCGAATTTCACGTTCGGACGCAAGCGTCCGCGCTTCATTTAGATCGTTTCGCCAGCAAATGGAACATTCTGAGGCGGGAAATTTGGAAGGGCCAGCACAGGGACGATCTTGCCCGAGTGGGCGCACACTCCTGCTCCACCGTTGCGGCAGACGAACACGTTTGCTGAGCGCGCGCGTTATTAACGGTCTCGACCAGATCGCCAACGGTTTTGCTCGAGAGCAGATATTCATCCATGATCATCACGTCAAATTCCTCCTCAAGGGCCATCCCCAGTTCGAGAATATCGAGTGAATTGATGCCGAGACCGTTCAAAGTAGCGTCTGTGTTCACCTCGTCTTCGGCAGATCCAATAACGGCTACGATTGTCTTCTTCACACGACTGAAGGTGTCACTCATTCGCCGATCCTCGTTATCTTTTCTGGAACCATGTTGCGAAGAACCGAGTGTCGACCCGCTATGGGCTCAGCGTCATAACCCAATTGGGGTATGCGCAGCGACACAGAACCAAGAATGGACAAGTCGGATTTATTGATTGCAACTACATGTCGGTATATACCTAGAGATGTAGACAGCCAACTCAGCCAGCTCCAACGTCTGAAAAGCAACGAAAATGGTATCAGGTTTGCATGAAAAGAAAGTACCCGAAATTTTACTCAAGAAGTTGCATGGAAAAAAGATATTTCAATATCTTAAACTGAGGTCCTTTTGTAAGAATGCTCCATCTAAATTCCAAACAGATCGTCAACATCTCTGTTTTAATTTCGCCTTCATTAAATACAGAGGTGCCGGAGGCCACATAGAACAAATTTTGCCTTCCTACCTTTACTTGCAGGGGCATTGACACTGACCTGCCGACGCCTTTCTTCCTGAACATAGAAGTATTAATTGGAGAACTCTGATATGGATATCGAGCTATTTAGCAGGATATTGCAGGGTCTGTATTCTCCATCGACTTCTCAATTTGATGAAAATTCAATGATAAGCGATGAGATAGCCCGGTTCTCAGGTGTTTCGGGCATGACCATCTTGAAATACAACGGCAGGCAACATCAGTATCAGCTCCAGGAGTCGAGCAGAATCTATCGCAAGGAGACCGATACCTTCTCCGGGTTGTCAGCCAAGTATGGCGCGTTCGAATTGAGGGCGCTTAGGCGCTTGCTACGGCAACAACAGTACATTCCCATGACCGATGCCGAAATGTGGCCTGATGAGCCCGGACTCCTTGAAACAGAGATGTTCGTCGAGACAAGCAAAATCTTCGGTGTCGGAAGACGTTTTGCAGTCAACATGTCTGGAGCGAGCGATTGGAATTCGGGGTTTGTCATGCATGTCGATCATCGTAAAACCGACATCTCTCCCGAAAGCCTGCGTGCGGCAAGCCTCATTGCTCCTCACTTGGCCTCCGCCCTCGCGCTAGAGCAGATGAACAATGTTCTGCGCAAGCAATACGCAGTGATGCTTGAGCTGCTTGACAGCATGGATATCGGCGTGTGCATCGTCAGCCAGAATGGTGATGTCATTATCGAGAATAGGAAGGCAAGCGCGGTTTTCGCGGATCAAGATGGCATTTCAAAAAAAGACGGCAAAATCGTTGCGTACCCGCAAGCTTCCAACGGGGAACTGAGGCGGCGTATCACCCAAACCGCACTGACGGCGATCGGCCAAGCAAGCTTGCCACGCAATGCAATGGTCATCACCAAGCGCTCCCTCCGATCACCCTATTGGATAGAAATCTCGCCGTTTGGGCATGCTGGCAATGACCTGGAAAAGAATCTTCGGGGAGCCCTTATTCGGATCGTTGATAGCGATCGCAAGCCCAAATTCAAAGTCGAGCCATTTGCGAAAATGGTCGGATTGACCTCTGCGGAAATCGAAATTGGTCAACTGATATGCTCGGGGTATTCTGCATCGGACATCGCCGACATCCGTGGCGTCTCAATCCACACCGCGCGCTCTCAAATCAAATCGATCCTGGCAAAGTCCGGATGTTCGAACCGCGTATTGTTTGTTGCCAAGGTAGCGAGCCTCAGTCAATTCTGAATTGAACTTCCCTGGTTCCGCACATATCAGCTGTCTTATTACATCTGCTCCGCTCACGCGGCCGGGCAGTGATGCCCTCGAAACCGACCGGCGACGCCGATTTGCAGGGCGTCTGCCATGGGTGTCGCCGGCAAATGGAACATTCCGAGCGGAGAAATTTGGAAGGACCAGCGTAGGACGGTCTCGCGCGGAGACATTCACGCGCCTGCTTCACCTTCGCTGTGAACGAATACTTCCACCGGGTCCGCGACTTGCGAATAGTGGGCCTGCGATTTGTGTATAGTCTTGACCAGATCGCCAACGGTGGCACTGGAGAAAAGATCTTCATCCATAATCACCACAGCGAACTCGTCCTCGAGAGCCAGGCCCAGCTCGAGGATATCGATCGAGTTGATGCCCAGATCGTCCAGCGTGGCCAGTTCGACGACGTCGCGCTCGGCCGAGCCGATGACGGCGATGATCGTTTTCTTTACCCGGCCAAAGGTTTCATACATCCGCAGTTCCTCCGCTTGAAGCCCTGCCGCGAGCGCCGGCTTCGCCCGCCAGCCAGGCAAATTCCCAACGTGAACCATTCCCGCAAGGTTTCTCTTGTTATTCATGATAGCGCTACCACTCCTGATTTAAAAGAGGATTCTTTCCCAACGATAAATTAAATCTCGTCAGAGGAATGCGGTATTGGTTATGAACCTGTCATGAACATTGGGCGATCAGGAAAGCGTTCCGCCTTCCTGATCGAACCGCGAGAAAGGGGCGTGCCTTTCCGCTACACTACCGATGCGCCTTCAACGACACGATGTTGTCGGGCGCGACCTCAGTGGTGGCGAAGAAGCGCTTGAGGTTGCGCGCGGCCTGGCGGATGCGGTGCTCGTTTTCGACCAGCGCGATGCGCACATGATCATCGCCCTGCTCGCCGAAGCCAATGCCGGGGGCAACGGCGACATCAGCTTTTTCCACCAGCAGCTTGGAGAATTCGAGCGAGCCCATTTCGGCAAATGGCTCCGGGATCTTGGCCCAGGCAAACATGGTCGCCGCCGGCGGGGTCACCTGCCAGCCGGCCTTGGCGAAGCTTTCGACCATGACGTCGCGGCGCTTGTGATAGATCGAGCGGACTTCCTGGATGTCCGAGCCATCGCCGTTCAGCGCGTGGGTGGCGGCAACCTGGATCGGGGTGAACGCGCCGTAATCGAGATAGGACTTCACGCGCGCGAGCGCCGAAATCAGCCGCTCATTGCCAACGGCGAAGCCCATGCGCCAGCCCGGCATGGAATAGGTCTTGGACATAGAGGTGAACTCGACCGCCACATCCTTGGCGCCCGGCACCTGGAGCACGGAGGGCGGCGGCGCGCCATCGAAATAGATTTCCGAATAGGCGAGATCGGAGAGCACGATAAGCTCGTGCTTCTTCGCGAAGGCCACGACCTCGCGGTAGAAATCGAGACTCGCCACCTGCGCGGTCGGGTTCGACGGGTAGTTGAGCACCAGCGCGATCGGCTTGGGGATCGAGTGCTTCACCGCCCGCTCGACCGGCCCGAAAAAGCTGTCATCCGGCTCGACCGGGATCGAACGGATCACGCCGCCGGCCATCAGGAAGCCGAAGGCGTGGATCGGATAGGTCGGGTTCGGGCAAAGGATCATATCGCCGGGGGCGGTGATCGCCTGCGCCATATTGGCAAAGCCTTCCTTGGAGCCGAGCGTGGCGACGATTTCGGTCTCCGGGTTCAATTTGACGCCGAAACGACGGGCATAATAACCGGCCTGGGCGCGGCGCAGGCCGGGAATGCCCTTGGACGAAGAATAGCGGTGGGTGCGCGGATCGCGCACGACCTCGCACAGCTTGTCGACCACGGATTGCGGGGTCGGAAGATCGGGATTGCCCATGCCAAGGTCGATGATATCGGCGCCCGCCGCTCGCGCGCTCGCTTTCAAACGGTTGACCTGTTCGAAAACGTATGGCGGCAGTCGCCTGACCTTGTGGAACTCTTCCATCTTCTTCCTCTTGGAACACTGGGTTGAACGATCCTTGCCTTTCGAAGGATCGTCGAAACGAGAGCAGGAAAAACCGCCCTTACGCAACAATCAACTGCACTTGCGTCGATTTTGCGGCAGAAATCCTAATACTCTGTTTCATCCTTGCCACAGGACGGGCCGAGAACGGAGGCTTTTGGAGGATTATTGTGGGGCGGGAATGCCGGCCAGTCCGTCGAGCTTGGTCGTCATGGTCGCGACCTCTTCATCGGTAAACTGGGGATAGGCCGCCGTGCCGGTATCGCAGACATCCGGCTCGCCGCAGGTGGTGGAGCAGGCGGCAAGAAGCGAGGCCGCCGCCACAAGGGTTACACTCAAGATCATCCGGCCGAATTTCATCGCATCTCTCCTGTCGCCGCGGCGGCGCAAATCAGTCGCCGGCAAATCTGCCCGGTTTGGCGGCCGGGTGCAAGCAGGTCAGTCTTCCGTTCGCCCCTCGCCTTCCCGGTCACGCTCGTAGCGATGGGAGACCGGAAGCGGCGGAAGCCAGGATTCGCGCCGGATCGTCCATAGTTCATAGGTCGGCTTGAAGCGGTCGGGCTGATCGAACGTGCCGAGATTGATCTCGATTTCATCACCGCTCACGGCATAGACCGGCGAACCGCAGGTCGGGCAGAAATACCGGTCTTCGAAGCAACTCGCCTCGCCCGCAATGCTGACGGCGGTCTCGGGGAAGATCGCGGCCGCCTGAAACGGCGCGCCGTGATGCTTGCGGCAATCGAGGCAATGGCACACGCCTACCCGATAGGGCTCGCCCGACACCGCTATCCGTACCCTGCCGCAAAGGCATCCGCCCGTTATCCATTCCATGATCTCGTCTCCTCGTTGGCGTCCACCCCTTGCAAGTGGCACTTGAAAGGCTAAAACGCATTCCCATGCAGTTCGATCCTCCCTTGATAGCGGCAACGCTGATCCGGCGCTACAAGCGCTTCCTGTTCGATGCCGTCCTGGAGGAAACCGGCGAGGCGATCACCGGCTCATGCCCCAATACCGGCTCGATGCTCGGGCTCAACACGCCCGGCTCGCGAATCTGGCTGTCGCGCAATGATGACGGCAAGCGCAAATATCCCCACCGTTTCGAACTGATCGAGGCCGATGGCACTGTGGTCGGCGTCAATACCGGGCTGCCGAACCGGCTTGCCGAAGAGGCGATCGCCCTGGGGATGGTGGATGATTTTGCCGATTATACCCTGATCCGGCGCGAGCAGAAATATGGCCGCCAGAGCCGGATCGACCTGCTGCTGTCGGCCGATGACCGGCCCGACCTTTACATCGAGGTCAAGAATGTCCACTTCATCCGCACGCCCGGCCTTGCCGAATTTCCCGATACGCCGACGGCGCGTGGAACCCGGCATCTGGCCGAGCTTGCGGATATGGTCGCGGCTGGAAAACGGGCGGCGATGGTCTACCTGATCCAGCGCGACGATTGCGAACGCTTCGCCATCGCCGCCGATCTTGACCCGGTCTATGCCGAGGCTTTCAAATGCGCGCGTCGCGCCGGCGTCGAGGCCTTTGCGATAAAATGCAATGTATCCCGTGACAGCATCACGCCAGATGGTACAGTATTGGTTGATAACATGTAAGCGCACACGCTAGGGCGGTGCGGAGGATGACCATGGTAAATTACGCCGATGCGGCAACAGCGCCGCTGAAGAATGACGGCACGATCCGCCTTTATGATGAAGCAGGCTTCGAAAAGATGCGCCAGGTCTGCCGCATCACCGCCGGCTGCCTCGACAGCCTCGCCGACCTGATCAAGCCGGGCGTCACCACCGAGGAGATCGACCGCCACGTGCTGCAGTACGGCCTCGATCACGGCGTGGTTCCGGCAACGCTCGGCTATCGCGGCTACAAATATTCAAGCTGTACCTCGATCAACCATGTCGTCTGCCACGGCATGCCCAATGCCAAGCCGCTGCGCGAGGGCGACATCATCAATGTCGACGTTACCTATATCCTCGACGGCTGGCACGGCGATTCGAGCCGGATGTATCCGGTGGGGCAATTGAAGCGGGCGGCCGAACGGCTCTTGGAAGTGACCTACGAATCGCTGCTGCGCGGCATTGCAGCGGTGAAGCCCGGCGCGCGCACCGGTGCCATCGGCGAGGCGATCCAGACCTATGCCGAAAGCGAACGCTGCTCGGTGGTCCGCGATTTCTGCGGCCACGGCGTCGGCCGGCTGTTCCACGACGCGCCGAATATTCTGCATTACGGCCGCAAGAACGAGGGACCGGAGCTGAAGGAAGGCATGATCTTCACCATCGAGCCGATGCTCAACCTCGGCAAGCCCCATGTGAAGGTGCTGAATGACGGCTGGACCGCGGTGACCCGCGACCGCTCGCTTTCGGCCCAGTACGAGCACACCGTCGGCGTCACCAGCGATGGCTGCGAGGTGTTCACGCTGTCGCCCGGCGGCTACGACCGTCCGGGTCTGACGCCGGCGCTTTAGGCCGTTTCAGGATTGGAACCGATGTTGCCTGCTATCGCTCCAGGAGCCGCATGAAGAAACCGCCCGCCAAAGGCAACCCAGCCGGCCTTGAAGAAGACGGCCCCGACGAGCGGACGTTCTTCGCCGATCAGCCGCCCGAACGCCCGTTTCGCGGCGGCGATATCCGTGACAAGACGCCAAGCCATGTCCTCGGCCATCGCGACCGGCTGCGCGCCCGTTTCAGGGAAAGCGGGGCGAACGCGCTCGCCGATTACGAAATCCTCGAATTGCTGCTGTTCCGGCTGATCCCGCGCCGCGATACCAAGCCGATCGCCAAGGCGCTGATCGAGCGGTTCGGCTCGCTTGGCGGCGTGTTCGGCGCGCCGGCGGAACTGCTGCAGGAGGTCCCGGGCATCGGTGAGACCGTCGCTTTCGACCTTAAATTGATGTCAGCGCTAGCCCAGCGCAGCCTGAAGAGTTCGCTGAAGGACCGCCCGATTCTGGGCTCATGGTCGTCGGTGATCGATTATTGCAATGCGGCCATGGCGCACGAGACCCGTGAACAGTTCCGCATCCTGTTCCTCGACAAACGCAACAAGCTGATCGCCGACGAAATCCAGGGCATCGGCACGATCGATCATACGCCCGTCTATCCGCGCGAGGTGATCAAGCGGGCGCTGGAACTGTCGGCCACGGCAATCATTCTTGTCCACAATCATCCCTCCGGCGACCCGACCCCTTCGCGCGCGGATATCGACATGACCCATATGATCATCAACAGCGCCAAGCCGCTCGGCATCACGGTGCATGACCACATCATCATCGGCAAGGATGGCTATGTCAGCTTCAAGGGCTTAAAGCTCATCTGAGGCCATGGACTCGGCATGCAGCTTGTGGCTGTATGTAATGAAAACATCACGGAGCGGGACCATATTGCGCCGCAAACTCCGCGCTGTTGCGGCGCGGGAACCATTTCACGTAAAGCATTTCGCATGTCAGGCGGAATCATCCGGCGACGGCGGACATGCGGCAGAACAAGTTGATTGTGCCTCCCGGCACATGTCTCGGCATCTGAATAACCAAATCGGGGTGATTTCATGAATTCTTACGATCTGGTCGTCATCGGCAGCGGTCCGGCCGGCCGGCGCGCCGCGGTGCAGGCCGCCAAGCTCGGAAAGACGGCGCTCGTCATCGACAAGGGCTCTCAGGTAGGGGGCGTATCCGTCCACACCGGCACCATCCCCTCCAAGACGATGCGCGAAACCGTGCTGAACCTCACCGGTTGGCGCGAGCGCGGCTTCTACGGCCGCTCCTACCGGGTCAAGCAGAAGATCACCGCCGACGACCTGCGGGCCCGCCTGATCAAGACGCTGGATTACGAGATCGACGTTCTGGAATGGCAGTTCGAGCGCAACCGCGTCGAGCAGGTGCGCGGCTTCGCTCATTTCGTCGATGCCCATACAATCGAAATCGAGAAGGACAGCGGCGAGATCCAGCGGGTTCATGCCGAAGCGGTGCTGATCTCGGTCGGCACGCGGCCATACCGCCCGCCGAACGTGCCCTTCGACGGCCAGACGGTGATGGACAGCGACGAGCTGCTGAACATCAAGGCGATCCCGCGCTCGATGATCGTCGTCGGCGCCGGCGTGATCGGCATCGAATATGCCACCATCTTTTCCGCGCTCGATACCCAGGTGATCGTGGTCGAGCCGCGCGACAGCATGCTGGATTTCATCGACCGCGAGATCCGCGACAATTTCGCCGCCCAACTGCGCGACCGCAATGTCAAGCTGCTGTTTGGCGCGGGCGCTGACAAGGTGGAGAAGATCGCCGACGGCAAGGCCCGCGTCACACTGTCCAACGGCCGGGTGCTGATGGCCGAATCGGTGCTGTTTGCCGCCGGCCGCCAGGGCGCGACCGACACGCTGAACCTGCAGTCCGTGGGGCTGGAGGCCGACCGTCGCGGCCGCATCAAGGTCGATCCGATCACCTTCCAGACCGATGTGCCGCATATCTACGCCGCCGGCGACGTGATCGGCTTCCCTGCCCTTGCCTCGACCTCGATGGAACAGGGCCGCATCGCCGCCCGCCACGCCGTGGGCGCGGAGGCCGAGGAGCCGCCGCAATTCTTCCCCTACGGCATCTATGCCGTGCCGGAAATGTCGACCTGCGGCATGACCGAGGAGGAAATTCAGGAACGCGGCATCGCCTATGAATGCGGCATCGCCTTCTTCCGCGAAACCTCGCGCGGCCACATCATGGGCATCCAGAACGGCCTTCTGAAGATGATCTTCTCGCTGAAGACCCACCGTCTGCTCGGCGTCCATATCGTCGGCGAAGGCGCGACCGAACTGATCCACATCGGCCAGGCGGTGCTGAACCTCAAGGGCACGGTGGAATACTTCGTCGAGAACACGTTCAACTATCCGACCCTTGCCGAAGCCTACAAGATCGCCGGCCTCGACGCCTCCAACAGGATCGCGATGCTGGAGGCCGCCGAGCAGAGCGAATAGGCCATGTTCGACGCGCTGCTGGCCGAATGGCGGCTAATCCCCGATGGCGCGCCGATCGTGACAGCCACCGGCGCGTTGCTGCCGGTGCTCCGCGACGGCCGGCCAGCGATGCTGAAGCGGTTCACCGATCCGGAGGAAGCCATCGGTGCCACCCTGCTCAAATGGTGGGACGGCGATGGCGCAGCCCGCATTTTCGCCGAAGCCGACAATGCGATCCTGATGGAACGGGCGACGGGTTCAGTATCGCTGACCGCCTTGTCGCTTTCCAGCGAGGATGATCGCGCCTGCCGCCAGATCTGCGCAACTGCCTCAAGGCTGCATGCCGACCGCCCTGCCCCTTTGCCCCCGCTGACGCCGCTCGACCGCTATTTCCGGGCGCTGCTGGAGGCGACGCCCGGCAAACACCCATTCCTCGACCGGGCCGCGGACGAGGCGCGCCGCCTGCTGAGCGACCCGCAAGACCTCCGCCCGCTGCACGGCGACCTGCACCACGGCAATATTCTGGATTTCGGTGAACGCGGCTTCCTCGCCATCGATCCCAAGGGGCTTTACGGCGAGCGCGCCTTTGACTTCGCCAATACCTTCTGCAATCCGGATATCGATGTCCCGGACGCCGTCATCGCGCGCGATGAGAGCCGCTTCGACCGCCGTCTGGACATTGTCGCAGCGGACGCCGATCTCGACCGGACACGCCTTCTCCGCTGGATTATTGCCTGGTGCGGCCTCTCCGCAGTCTGGTTCCTGCGGGATGACGATCCCAGGGCCGACATTCCGCTGACCGTCGGAAGGCTCGCGCTCGAACGGCTTGCGGAAGACTGACGGTCGAGAAACATTGAAAATGGACAGGCAACAAAAAACCCGCCCGGGCGAACCGGGCGGGCTTTAAATTCACGAAGCCGCAGGCTTATTCGGCGCTGTCGTCGGCCTTCTTTTTCGGCGCGGCCTTTTTCTTCGGCGCGGGCTTCTCGTCGCCGTCGGCATCAGCCTTGGCAGCAGCAGCCTTCTTCGGAGCGGCCTTCTTGGCAGGCGCCTTCTTGGCGGCAGGCTTCTCAGCCTCTTCGGAAGCCGCATCATCTTCGGACTTGGCTGCGGCCTTCTTCGGCGCGGCCTTTTTCTTGGCGGCAGGCTTCTCGTCAGACTTCTTGGTCGCTCCAGCAACCTCGTCGTCGTCGTCCGCCATCAGCTCTTCCTTGGAGACCGTGACATCCTTGACGTCGATGCCTTCGAGCAGGTGGTCGACCACCTTTTCCTCGAAGATCGGCGCGCGCAGCGAAGCCTGGGCGCCGGGGGTTTCGCGGAAGAACTTCAGGATTTCCTGCTCCTGGCCGGGATACTGGCGCATCTGGTCGTAAAGCGCGCGCTGCATTTCCTCGTCGGAAACCTGAACGCCGGCCTTCTCGCCGATTTCGGACAGCACCAGGCCGAGACGAACGCGACGTTCGGCAAGCTTGCGGTATTCGCCGCGCGCTTCCTCTTCCGTAGTGTCCTCATCCTCGAAGGTCTTGCCCGAACGCTCCAGATCGGCCTGGACCTGACGCCAGATGTTCTCGAACTCGGCTTCAACCAGCGACTGCGGCGCTTCGAAGGCGTACTGCTCGTCAAGCTGATCGAGGATCTGACGCTTGACCTTCTGACGGGTGAACTGGTTGTACTGACCGACGATCTGCTCGCGCACGAGTTCGCGGAGGCGATCGGCCGATTCAAGGCCCAGCTTTTCGGCCAGCGCGTCGTTGATCTCCAGCTCGCCGGCGGAGGCAACTTCCTTCACGGTGACGTCAAACACGGCTTCCTTGCCGGCGAGATGGGCTGCCGGATAGTCTTCCGGGAAGGTGACCTTGATCTGCTTCTCGTCTTCGGCCTTGACGCCGACGAGCTGCTCCTCGAAGCCGGGGATGAAACGGTTGGAGCCGAGCACGAGCTGCGAATCGGTGTCGGCGCCGCCCTCAAAGGCTTCGCCGTCGATCTTGCCGACATAGTCTATGGTGACGCGGTCGCCATTGGCGGCCTTGCCCTTCTTGGTCTCGTATTCGCGGGCATTCTCGGCAACCGCCTTGACCTGCTCCTCGACTTCCTCATCGGAGATGTCGACGACCGGGCGCTCGACCTTCAGGCCGTCGGTCGGCTGCAGTTCGAACTTCGGCAGAACCTCGTAGGATACCGTGAATTCAAAATCGAGCTCGCCGTTCAGGACCTTGTTGGCCTCGCCCTCATCCTCGGTCATGTCGACCTTCGGCTGGCCAGCGGCGCGTTCGCCGCGCTCGGCGATCACGGCCTGCGGCTTTTCCTGCAGTGTCTCGTTGACGATTTCCGCCATGATCGACTTGCCGTAAAGCTTCTTGAGGTGCGACATCGGCACCTTGCCCGGACGGAAGCCGTTGATGCGAACCTTGTCCTTGGCATCCGCCAGGCGTTCGTTCATGCGCGCCTTCAGATCATCCGCAGGAACTGTGATCTTGATTTCGCGCTTCAGCCCTTCGGCGAGCGTTTCGGTTACCTGCATATCCATACCTTCATTTCATATCGGCTTGAAAGCCGTTGGGTTACATGCGCAAACGCGGCGTCATGGCCGGGCGCGACTTCTTGCAATATCCTCGGCATTTTGACAAGCTTTTCCGGGCTTGGGCAAAATGGCGCCAGGGCGTCTCCCTGCCGGACGTGTCGTTTTCGACGCCCTGGCGGTCACCCTGAAAGCGGCTTGGTGCCCCCGGCAGGATTCGAACCCGCGACCCTCTGATTACAAATCAGATGCTCTACCAACTGAGCTACAAGGGCATTGGGCATGCCAACTATCAGATTTGGCCCTGCTGTAAAACGAAAAAATCATCTATTTCATCGCTATTTTGGCACAGCCGGAAAGATCGGCGGCGCGAGGGGCTTGCAAATCGCGGCCCGCTCGGGTGATCTGGCCCCCGCGCCAAACCCGAACGGAAAAGCGATATGCCCAAGACCACACCCGCCCTGTGCTTTCTCTCCTCCGGAACCGAAGATGCCGAGGTGGCTTTATCCGAACTGACACAGCTTTATGGCAATGTTGCGCCGGAAGAAGCGGAATACATCGTGGCGCTCGGCGGCGACGGCTTCATGCTGCAGACGCTGCATGAATACATGAACTCCGAAACCCCGGTCTACGGCATGAACCGCGGTTCCGTCGGCTTCCTGATGAACGAGTATTCGACCGTCGATCTGCTCGGCCGTCTGGCGATCGCAGACATGAACGAGCTGCGGCCGCTGCGCATGACCACGCGCAATGCCGACGGAACCTCTTCGATCGCGCTGGCGATCAACGAGGTCTCGATGCTGCGTCAGTCCCACCAGGCGGCCAAGCTGCAGGTCAGCGTTGACGGCAGGGTGCGCCTGCCGGAGCTTGCCTGCGACGGCATACTGGTCGCAACGCCCGCCGGCTCAACCGCCTACAATCTCTCCGTCCACGGACCGATCATCCCGCTGGAAGCGCCGCTTCTGGCGATAACCCCGGTCAGCGCCTTCCGCCCCCGTCGCTGGCGCGGCGCGCTTCTGCCCAACACCGCCGTCGTCGATATCGCGGTGCTGGAGCCGGAAAAGCGGATCGTCAACGCCTTCGCCGACCACACCGAGGTCAAGCACGTGCTCCATGTCCGCATCGAACAGGACCCCGAAGCCCGCGCCAAGGTGCTCTCCGACCCGAACCGCTCATGGTCGGAACGGATTCTGGCGGAGCAGTTTTCGGATTAGCGATACCATAGCCGTCCCGTTCGATCGCCACCCCTGCGCGGTCTTCGTGCCACTTGGAATGAGCGATGGAACCTTGCCGACAATAGACAACCCGTTCGGCACAAGGTTGCCACCCATGTCTTAGGTACAATCTGTTACCGATGTCTTCGGGCTGTACAATGGAATCAATGGCGACCCCTGCAGGATTCGAACCTGCGACCGTCGGCTTAGAAGGCCATGGCGCAATCCAGATAATTCAGAGTATATGCGGCGTTTTCCTGTAAACCGCGATCTATGAAAACATTGACGAATTCATAGCTTGTGTAAACCTATTTCGCCATAATGGCATGGCTGGCGAGCCCGCATAGTCGTCGGCCTGAAACGCTGCCATGAGTACTGCGGCGACCGCTATATCGGGTAGACAAATCGGGGTTGCATTGAAATGCGTGGAGGCGTTCTGCCGCCGCTGTTTCCGACCGTCGCTCCTGAGTATCCGCGCTATTCACGCACCCGACAGCCCGGCGGCAAATATGCCGAGTGGCCATCGAATCTGAAAGAGCCTCGCCGCACCCACCATCGAAGTGAGTGACGAAGACTTCAGGCCGGGTATCGCTCCTCAGACCGAAGTCAGCGCGCGCGGGCCTGAACTTTACAATTTTCAATCATCCTTCGAGAGATCGATGATAGTGCCACAGCTGTGCAGCAAACGCGGGCTTGAAAAATACCCGTTCTCATCGTCCACAGTGACCTCAAAAGCCGCGACACCGGCGAATCGGGATGCCATTGCATCCACGGTCCGTTCGGCTGCGGCGGCGGAACTGGCCTCCCTCATTTCACCGGGCGTCAGGCTTCCCCTCTTCCCTTTCTTGAAAGGCATGATGATGATCTTCTGTTTTTCTGACATTTCGACTCTCCGTTAATTTCGTTCTTGTTTCGTTCTCCTATTTTAATATGTCAACAGAGTCTCTTCTAACCTTCAAGAACGGTCGAGGAATCGGCTCTGCAGACAGATGCCCTGCCGTCAGTCTGTTCGGCAGTATCTTGAGCGCGTCTTATCCTCGGCGCAGCCATAACCTCACCAGAGCGCCGTTGGTCAAAGCCGATCGGCCGACGCCGTGCGGTCGCTTTCGATCAGCCAAGCCGCAGCAACTGGTCCAGCAGGTGATCAGTCTTGATTTCCTCGCCGCTCAGCGCCATCGCGACCAACTCTGCCCCGATGACGGGCAATGCGAGTACCGCGTCAGGCTTTACCCGGCGCATCCGGTCCATGTTGTGCGCATCATTAACTGCCAGCAAGGTTCGCACGTCCGGATTGATGTCCTTGGCTGCAAGCGAGACAAAGGCATTGTCGGAATCGCTGTCTTGCAGCGCCAACACGGCTCGCGCCTGGCTCACCCCGGCACTTTCGAGCACCTCGCTATTGGTCGCATCGCCGACGATCAGATCATCGGGCGGCTCGATACCAGCTTGTGGGGCTGTGGCCCATATCGCGGTTACCTGTGTTCCGCGCTTTTCCAACGATTTGACCACGTTGCGGGCCAGCGCATTCTGGCCTGCGACGATAATATGACCGGTGCGTTTCATATGCTTCTTCCTGGGTTGCAGCAGGCTCATCATCCGCCTGTTGATCACCGGGCCGGCGATCGTCGTCAGCGAGGTGGCAAAAACCACCAGTCCGAGAACGATCAGTGACATGGTGAAAAGCCGCGCGTCGTCGGTGTGCGGGGTAATGTCGCCGTAACCGACCGTAGACATGGTGACGACGGTGAAATATAGCGCCGCGTCGAAATTTCCGATTGCAGGCGAGAATCCCTTGCCGAGAACGTAGCTGCCAAGCACGCCGTACCCCATGGTGAGGAGGATGCCCACGAGCGCGAACAGGGTTCCGATGGTAAGGCTGGCCCGGTGAAAACTCTGCCGCGTCAGCAAAAGCGAGATCAGCAGTAGCACGCTATAAGCGACCAATGCGGTGTTGGGATCCGAGTGCAAGAGAAGCTGCATGACGAGCGATGCTGCCGTCATCAGAAGCGTCAGCACCCAGGCCAGTCGCGATCGCCAGAGCAGCCCGATCGACAACAGCGTCAATAGCCCGCCGACCAATTCCTGCGAGACGCCGCGTATCGCCAGCGCCTTGAAGCCTACAGACAGGCCGCTGAGGTCACTCGCTGGAACGGGCAACACGGAAATCAGGCTCTGAAGCGATCCGAACGCCGGCAATAATTGCAGCAAGCCACCGATACCGATGGCAAGTGCCAACGGAACATGGGGAAACCACGATCCGATGTGCATTGAGCGCCAGTGTCTCCCCCTGACTATTCTCGCCCAGAACGGACGATAGCTCTGCCCCATGCAGAAAACTCCATTCTCACACGTTCAATTCATGGATCTAGGGTTCCCGCAGCCGCTGGTACGCTGATGCACCTCGTGGGCCGCTTATCAAGCTTCATAGCAAAGCGTTCAAAAACAGTCACGCAGCCAGTTTGAAGCGCACTTGCGCCTCGACCGCATGCGCGAGAGACTTCGCGCATTAGCGGCCGTAAGAGCTGTTGTCAGAACGAAAGCGCCAGCTTAGCCTGTTGTCAAAAAAAACAAAATACCAAGGAGTTAGATTGATATGACCATCCGGCTGTCAAAGTCCTTTACGGTGCTTGCCATTGCCTTTTTTGCTTCGCTCGTGGCATTCGGCAACATCACGGATTACGGATCCAATTTCGCTTTTGTCCACCACGTTTTCCTGATGGACACGATTTTTCCGGAGTCATCGATCAAGTATCGCGCAATTGAATCCGAAGCGCTCCATCATGCGGGGTACATCTTCATTATTGCGCTGGAGACACTCACCGCCCTCCTTTGCTGGGTGGGCGGGTTTAAGATGCTCGCTGCCAGCGGCGGCTCCGCGAAAGAGTTTAACGCCCGCAAGAAATGGGCGATAGTCGGTCTGACCATAGGCTTTTTGACCTGGCAGGTTGGTTTCATGTCGATTGGCGGCGAATGGTTCGGCATGTGGATGTCCGGCCAATGGAACGGCGTGCCAAGTGCCTTCCGTTTTTTCATCACGATCATTGCCGTTTTGATTTACCTTGTTCTTCCCGATACGGATGATGCCGTCTAGTAAGAGCAGATCAAGCCCAGCGAAAACTCGACCAAGGTCGTCTCGCCCTTTTTCGCGAAGAGGGCGGTCCTCGCCTTAAAATTGGGCTAGCGTTGCTAGCGTATCGATGTCTTTGATCACCTGTTCCGCGAAGACCAACAGACAGTAGATCGCAGTTTACGTCAGTGTCGAATTTAGGGAAGTCGCTCACTGGCCCTCACCCGCCCTTCAGCGCCTTCAGCACCTGCATCAGTCCATCGGAAAGCCACACCCCGAACCCGGTCCCGGCCATGGCGGCGCCGAGGATATAACCCCGACCAATCTGCTTGATCTTCTGGTATTCGGCGACGAACTCCTCGGTTTCACCGAGGCGGTCTGAAAGCACCTTGTTCTGTTCAAGCAGACGTTCATTCTGATGCTCTACATGGTTCAGCCGATCATGGATTTCGTCATGGCTGGTCCGGTTTTCATCCACTTTCCGAATCAGAGCATCGAGCTTGCCCTGTACCTCTCCCAGATGACGAGCAAGATCGACCGTCATGTTCTGTCCTCATTTTTTTAGAATTGCGCGAAGCCCGGCAACGCCGGAGCCGACATAGAAGATCCACTGGATCATGTTCCCGGCCCAGTCATCGAGCGGTGCGGGAAAGGCTGCAATCGTCCAGGGCTGTGCATAGATGCAGTCTGGGCACCAGAGCATGTTGTAGAAGCAGACCGCCGCCCACCATATGGCAAGCGGCGCCAGAAATAAGCCGGCAAACAGCCAGAACCACGGCACGGCGAATTTGGCCTTACTGAGTTCCGCCATTTCCTGCGTTTCGGCAATGACCTGCCGCAGGTATTCGGCGGTCAGGTCAGCCTGGATCGTCTCGCGATCGTTCAGAGCCCCGGCGCGCATTTCGACCAGTTCGATGGCGCGGTCGACAATCCCGCCCGCACCGAGCTTCGCCAACCATGTCACGAGAACGGCGATCATATCTCCACCGTCCTGCCGGTCATGGTATTGAAACGCCGCGCGATGACATCACGATAGCGCCAGGCGAACCACGCTGCGGCAACAATGACGACGCCGCCGACAATCCAGCCGACCGGCAGGCCTGACGCCCAGGCGATAGCGCCGGAGGCCACGGCAGAGGCGCCGGACTTCTCCGCCGCATCCTTCAGCGCTGCCATGTCGCGCCTCAGCTGCGCAATCGTCGCCGGACCGATGATGCCGTCATTCTTCAGATGCGGGTGCGCCATCTGATAGGTCATCACGGCCGCTTTTGTTTTCTGCCCGAACCAGCCATCGATCTCGCCGGGATCCAAGCCGCGCTTCTTCAGCATCTCCTGGACGTCCCGAACCACGGGATCGCCGGTCTCGGGCGCGGTTTCGGTCGCCTCGCGCGCCACCCCTGCAGGCGCTGCTGTGACCGTGTCGACGCCGGTGTAGATGCCCTTTTCGAACATCAGCGCCTCTTCCTTGCGCCGGCGCACGAGGCCGGGCAGGCGCTTGCCCTTCGAGGTGTTATAGTGCGACCCGAGATGATCGGCAGCCTGCTTGATCTTTCCGGCCCGCCACAGCTTGCCGAACGTCCATTTGCTCACCACCCGGCCGCCGAGGTTATAGGCCGCGCTCGCCGCCGCATCCATCTGGCATTGCGTCCGGTCAGCCGGCGAATTGGCGACAACCTCACGGCCGTAGCCGGTATCGAGAACCACCTTCAGGATCCGTTCGGCATCATCATTGGCGATCGTCGTCTTGCCGGGCACGATTTTGGTAATACCGATCTTCGCCAGCTCCGCACGGCAATAGGGCGACGCCATCGTGAAGCCCGGCCCGAGCGTCGGCGTACCGGTCGGATCGAGATAGGCAGTGCGGGGATTGCCCTCATGCAGGCGCACGAAGGTTGCCCCCCGGCGCGAGACCGTGGTGATTTCCATTTCGATTGTCCTTTTGAAACAGGCCGTCAACGGCCCGAGATTATGGGGATTATTCCGCCGCCTCAGACATTTTGAGCGTTGGTGTGGCGGTTATCGTAAAGTGCTGCCCGGCGGGTCCTGGCGCCAATCTAGACCCCGCCGCGCCATGGCCGTGAGGCCATGGCCACCTCCCTGCCAGCGCGGAGACTAGTCCTCGCTGGAGGGAGGCGCGAAGATCGTCTCGTTTTCCAGCGAGCACCACGGCAGCGTCAGCAGGAGCGCCTTGGCCTCCGCCGCCTGATCGGGGTCGTCGACCACGCGCTTCGGCACGACCTCCATGCCGGTGAGCGTCACGGGATCACCCGGCGCGAACGCGTCGGCCGCATCGTTCAGGTTGATGCCGGCGCCAGGCGTGGCGTTGTCGATCGCGCGCGCGTCGATCAGGCCGGAGGCCGTTCCATTGAAGGCTTCGACGGCGGATTTCTGCGACAAGGTGAGGACGAACCAGTTCATCATCATGGGAGCTGCTCCTATGCTGCGAGTGCGTCTGTCGCGGCGATGTAGGCCGAGAACAGAATGTTGAGGTCGGAAACCTGTTGCGCGGTCAGGCCGGCGCCGCCATGCCCGATGGCGATGCGGCGGGCGGAATAGGTAAGGACGCTGCGCAGGTAATAGACAACCGATGTCGCCAGAGCCGATGAGGCGTTTGCGACGTCTACCGCCACCTGCGTTCCGGACTTGTACAGGCGAACGGTGTTCGCATCGGTCCGTGTCACAAGACTATAGCCCCGGCTATCCGTTATCATGCCGGACGTGGTAACGGCGCGCGCGGAGTTGACCCGGCCGGTCATCACGTTCGATGTATTGCGCGGAAACAGATTGTTCTCGGCGGCCGTGCCTCCTATCAGCGGGCTGCCGATTTCCGCCATATCGGTGACGTCCCAGGCGCCAAAGTGGCCGCTGTCGCGACCGAACTGCTGGGCCCCGTTGATAGGATCGAACCCGGTCGTCAGATGAGCGGATGCGCCGTCACCAAGCATGCCCACATAGGCGGTGAATGCCGGAGAGTTGACGAGCGCTGCCTTGTTGGTGGCCGGGTCGATCAGGTTGACTAGCGAAACCTTGCTGTCGTGTCCGCGCAACAGGTGCAGGAAGTCCAGCCGGGACCAGAGGCCGGCGGCGTTCAAGCCATCGACCAGAGTGTTGACGATGCTCTTGTAAGCCTCGGGGGCCTCAGCGCCGCCATCCGCGATGCCGGCCGCGAAATACGCTCGGGTCGCGGCCAGCAGGCCCCCGCCGCCCTCTGTCCGGGTGCCGCTAGCCAAGCTCAACCCAAATCCAAGACCGATCATCGCTGTGCTCCAATCACATCAAGTAAAGCCGTATCAATTTCAGCGGCTGCCGTTATCGATCCATCCGCGATCGCGGCAAGCACCGCCGCCCTGCGATCGAAGGTCGATTGCACGAACTCGCCGAGAGCTGTCGCCAGCGCAATCGCCTCTTCTGATCGCAGACGCGCGCCCCCCTTCTAGTTCTGCAGCGGTGCCACGAGGGTGTTCTGCATCAGCGCCGACCATGTGCCTACCGCAAGATCGCTGCCCGGCGTGTCATGACGCCAATCTAGACCCCGCCGCGCCATGGCCCTGAGGCTATGGCCACCTGCCTGCTATGCTTGCGCAGAAACCGCTGTTTCGAGTTCGGCCACGCTATCGCTCAGGTCGCGCACGGCCCGCCAAAGATATGCGATGAGCTGCAAGGCGGCGTCATCTGCAAGTGCCAGGTATGTTTCCCCTGATTTGTCCGGGACGGGCGTTTCCCGAACCAGGGCTGGATCGAACGCCAGCAAGTCTTGTGCAAGGAAGCCAAGACGATCACCCTCAGGAAGCCCGACCGGGATATCCTCTTTTCTCTGCCACCTGACCGGCGCAAGCGCCGCGAGGTTGAATTCGTTCGTATCCTCGACGACATCCTTGTATTTCGCATCGGACGGCAATGAATTGATCAGAACAAAATTGTTGCCGTCGATGCTGTAGTAAAAGCCGCTATCCCATGCGAACCGAACATTGTTCGAATAGATCATGGAAATCGAACTGCCCGTCGAAAACAACACTCTCTTGGCGCCTGGGGCGTGAATGTAATCGGAAGCTACTCTAGCCAAGGATGATAGAGAGGCACCACCAACTGCACTCGCATTTGCCGCCGTGCCGCCAACGGGGAGATAGCCTGAAAGCGCCGCTGACGATGCCGCCCCCAGCGTTGCCCGGGCCGCCGCCGCGTCCCCGTCGTCCAAAAGCCCCTGAATGAACGACGAGACGCCCAGCGCGCCAAGCGTCGCCGCCGCATTTGTGCTCTCCAAGAGTTCCTGGGCAAATGCCGAAACGCCGAGCGTGGTCAAAGCCGTGCTGGCGTTGCCGGCGGCGAGTAGCGATCGCGCATAGGCGGTCAGCGCGGTTAATCCGGCCGAACCTTCGCCGCTGAAATACGGAAGTTTGTCGGCCGCCGGGACGAGGCCGGAGAGCGCGGAAAGCGAGGCATTGTCGAGCCGCCGAATATAGTCCGCCAGCGCCACCGCATTGGCAATCACCTGGTTGGCGTCATCCTGCCGCTGCAGAGCATAGGCATAGGTGCCGGAAGCGCCGACCCATTCGACTGCCGCCGTGATCGCGGTATCGCTGTCGACGCTTGCGATCGGCAGCGGATTGCCGGCGGCCTGAGGATAGACCACGCCGCCGGCGATCAGCGCCGTTGCCCAGCCCGTGCCATCACCGGTCACGGTCCTCGATCCGTTTGTGAGCGTGATTGTGCCAGTGGCGTAAGCGGTCATCAGATAACCTCGTCGAAGATGAATGCGGAGATGGTCAACGGCCGGCCGACCATGTTGTAGAATTTGATCCGGTCGTAATAGGGCTCGAAGCGCGCATAGAAGGTCTTTTCGCCGGGAATGGTGTTGTCCGTTGCCTTGAGCACGATGAAGGGCGGAAGTCCGTAGTCCTTCGCCGTGTTGATCATCACGGTGGAGGGCGGGCCGCCGGAAGAGCGCGCGGCAACCCATGCGGTCACGATCTCCTTCGGCGTCAGCGGCGACATGCCCTCCTTGATCGTCAGATGCTGATCGGCCGCCGTCAGCGCATCATGACCGGGCATGGAGACGCGAAAGCGGAACGCGCCATTGTCGTTGCCGATATAAACCCGCCGCGTCATGTCGCCCTCTTCAGGATGATGTAATAGAAGTCGAAATCCGCGTTGCGCGGGCCGGTGTCGGCGTAGGTCTTGGCCTTGATCGTCCAGTTGTTCTCCAGCCAGACGCCGAAGAAAAACGGGACCTCGCCGAGCGTGGTGTCGCGATTGACGCAACTGCTTGTCGGATAATAGCTGGAGTCCACCGGGACCGCGTTGGCGTTATGCGGATTGGCGTAGGTCATCGACCCGTAGAACAGCGGCCTGTAGCCCAGATCGGGGAAATTGACCGTGGCCCACCATGTCGAATAGCCGTTGCCGGTGGTGCGGCCCATGCGAAAGCGGCCTTCGGCGTGCACCGCCACGTTCTGATAGCGGGAGTCGAGTAGCAGCGCGCCGGTCGGGTTGACGACGTCGTCGCCGGGCCGGCTCAGGAACGCGCCGGAAACGCCGAAGGCTGGATGTCTGCCGATAATGATGCGTCTTGCCATCGTCAGACCCCGAACACGCGATAGTGGATCAGGCCGCGATATCGGCGATAGCCGCCGCCGGGGATGGACGGTCGGGAAAGCTCAAGCCGATCGGCATAGACTTTGGAGCCGTCCTCCACGGTGCTGTCTTCTATCCGTAGCTCGCCAAAGCCCGCGCCGTCATAGGGCGTGCTGGCGCCCTGGTTCTCGAACGTGACATAGGCGGCCGGCACATAGCCGGGCGATTGAAAATGAATGACCAGCGGCGATGATATCGAGGTCAGGCCGTCATTTCCGTTGACCGGCGCCGGGTCCGTTATGGTCCCGGCCGCGATCAGCACGCCTGAGAAATTCCAGTTGGAATCAAACAGCTTGTTTCTGTCGGAAAGCCCGCCGTCATGGGCGTCATATCCCGGCTTCGTCAGCAGGATGCGGCCGGCCGTCATGAGAAATCGCGTTGCCATCAGTCGCTCACCGAAAGGTAGTCATTGTCGAGATCGAGCCGCGTCTTGCCGCTGGAGCCCAGCAACAGACCGGCGACGATCGTGCCGATATGGCTGGCGTTGAGCTTCAGGACGCCGCCTTCGAACAGGAAGGGGCGCTGGCCATTGTTGAGCACCACGAACTGGTCGGCGTTGACGGCAAAGCGCGAGCGCTGAACGCCGCCCTCGGTGTAGATTTCCAGGTAGAGGCCGCTTTCATGATAGCCGCTGCCCGTGCCGGCCCTCAGGAGGACGGAGAAGCGGGCATTGACGCCGCTCTGATTGGCGGTGGCGGCGAATTTCACCTGACCGGCCGCGAAGTTCTCGTTCAGCAGCGCGGTCACCGAGGATGTCTGCTGCGCGATCGCCTCGTCGGCGGTGACGCGCGCCTGGCGTTCCTCGACAACCGATGCCGAGACGTCGACGATCTCGGCGCCGACCAGTTCAAGCGTCTGGGCAAGCGCCTCATCCTCGCTGGCGCGCACCAGCTTTTCCTCGATGATCTGCGCCAGCGCCTCGCCGCTCTGCTGGCGCAAGACCTGACGGTCCAGAAGGCCGACGGACCCTTGCAGCGAAAGCGCGATAGCAAGTTCGGACGAGCGCCTGATCGAGCGGTTGAGATCCGCCTGCAGCTCCTCGAAGCGTTTGCGCACGTCCTCGCCCACGGTCTCAAGCGTAACATCGAGGTCGGCGAGCACATTCGGCGTTGTCACCGACAACCAGGCGGACCATTCCGTCGGCCGAGTCGAAACCGGCACATAGCGCCCGCGCACCTCATATTCAGTGTTGGGCTGGAACACCGGCTGCAGCAGCGAATAGTACGGGCTGGCATAGCGCGAGCTGTCGCTGTCGAAGACAACGTCGCCGGAGGCCGCAAGCCGCACCTGCACCCAAACCCGCTCGACATCCTCCAGCCCGCCAGCCCATGAAACCCGGATGGTCGGCCGCCAGGCCGCGCCGGAGGCGTCGTAAAGTGTCGCAGGCTGAACCGTCCAACCGGTCATCACCTGGGCAGGCACGCCGATCTTGCCGATCCATCCGACCGCCGTTGGCAGAGCATCTGCCGCAGACCAGTCATAATCGGCCGGGTCGATTTCCTTAAGTGACACGACGACATTCGCACTCATGGGCGCTGCGACGGCGACAATCAGGAATTTCTTGTTGTCATAGCCGTTGCGCACGCTTGTCCAGGAAACGACGTCATTCGGCTCCATCGGCCATGCGTCCGGCGGCAGACATATCTGATGCGTGCGGAAACGGCGTGCATCGTTCAGCATCGCCAGCATCAGTCGCTGCACCTGCCCGCCATAGGGACAGGCTTCGAAGCTCACGCCCTGCGGCAGGCGGCGGTTGCCGTCAAGCACTTCCAGCGCGCTGTCATAGCGCGCCGGCGCATCCTTCATCGTCCACTTCTCAGCCGGCTCCGGATAGGTCGCTTCAACGGCATTCACCGTGTCGTCGAGCGATCCATGCGGCGAAAACGACTGACCCTTCGTGATGACAACATCGTCATCCGAAAAGGCGTAGACCGCGCTGCCCGGCGCGCCGACCGAAACCTTGAATACGCCGCCGACTTCGGCAAGACGGGCATTGCAGGCAAGACGAAGATCCTCGATCGCATCGAGTGGCCGCTCATCACCGCGGAACTCGTACCCGCCCCGAAAAGCCGGAACCGGGCCGGCGCCGTCATCGACCAGAGCGTCCGCCTCATTCATCGCCGCCATCCAGTTGGCGGCGGGCAGCCGATAGGCGCTCAGGTTTTGCCCGCCATAAATCCACTGATTGCCGTAATAGACGCCGCGAATGACATTGTAGGTAATCACCGGCAGATTGTTTGACGGTTCCCAGGTGGCGGGATTGTCCCAGCGATGCGCGCCGCTGCCGCCGACCGAACTATCCTTGCGCGGATCGTAGAGCGGGATCGAGCCCAACTCGAACAACATGCTCGGCGCGCTCGAAAACAGATCGCTGTCGTACCGGCAGGTCACGATCGCATAGGTCACCCCGCGACCGATCATCGCCGAAGTAAACGGCCTGTCGGCATTGCCGCCGAAGCGATCAATCAGATATCCGTCCGCCGAAGTCTGCGAGCCGTTATAGAACTTGACCCACATATAGTCCGCGCCGCCGCTCCGGTACTCCGCGACCGGAAAACCGAATTCGCCATGCGCCTCGCCTGTCAGCAGTGTCACCTTCTGGTCGTCAACCCAGACGCCATTGAGCCCGGATTGCGGCAGGCTACTGAGTTCGATCACGTCGACGAAATAGGCGTTCGGCGTTCCGTCGACCTCGCCCCATGTACCTGCATATTTGCGCCGCCCGGCGGTGGCGTAATCGCCGGCGATGAAGGAGAGTGGCTGATTGTCGCCCATCCGGATCGACAGATTGACGCCGGGATCGCGGGTGTCCGCCTTCTGCTGTTTGCCGGTAATTGCCTTTTGCAGCAGGCTGGCGCCGACGCTGAGGCCGATGCCAATAATAGCCTGCCCGACGGCGCCGAGCGAACCGATCCAGCCGGCGACGGCCCCGATCGCACCAAGCAGTGGCGCGGCATGCGCCGCCGTCGCCGCGCCGAGAAACGCGGCCAGCGTATAAAGCAGAAATCGTGTCATTGTTACCCGATGCGGAAGCCGCGCGTTGCGTTCAGAAGATCGACCGTTCCGAAGCCGGACGGCTGCAGGACGAAGATGCGCTCGCCGTTGACGACGCCGAGCGCGAACCCGAAACCGTCATCGGACGGAATGGCCGCGACATCGCCGAGGCGGGCGCGGGAGATATGGATTTCCGGCAGGATCGTTGCCACGAGACCGCCGAGATCGGCAAAGCCGTCATTGCGCAGCACGCGCAGCGCGCCGACGCCGGAGGTGTAACGCTGCCGCCAGGGTGAAACGATATCCTCTCCCGTCAGCGCTTCAGCCAGATTGCCGACCAACCCGACAAGGCAATCATGTTCACCCCACGAAAACGACGTGCGGCGCATATCATCGCAGGCGACATCAAACCGCGCCCGCCATCCATCGATACGCTGAAGCTCTTTCATGCGTCCCGCCCCCATGGAATATCCCAGTTCTCGACAACGCCGGAATATTGGCCCCACTGATCATCCTGCCGGCGCTTCTGGCCCTCATAGGAGGATTTCAGCGGATTGGTGCGCGAAAGCATCGCGATCGCGGCCGAGATCACATTGAGCGTGATCCCGCCCTCCTCGCCCGCCGCAGGCGTTGCCACCGGCTCGCCGTCCACAACGCCGAGGAACGTGATTTCCGCCGGCCCGACCGCCTGCCCCGTCGCTGGATCGATCAGCAACTGGTGCACCTCGACGGCCGCAAGCCGCGCGTCCCAGCCGCGCACAAGCTGCTGAACAGCCGGCGCGATCTGCGAAAGCCGGATATCGATCGTCTGGATCGTCATGTCGGAAACCCGCGGGATTTCCTGGACGTCAAGATTGACGTCGCCGAGATAGGTCCGCGTCACGATCGCGCCGCTCTCGCCGTCGATCACGTCGATATCCAGATCCTCGCCCCCGGTCCAGAAGCCGAGCGAAACCGGAACACCCGTCGCCCGTTCCCGCGCCGTCACATAGACCAGCGACCGGACAACAAGCCCGTTCTCGCGCGCGCCGGTAAGCGCCGCCATAAATGATGCAGAGACGTTTTTCATTTGACTCTTTCCTGAACCGGCAGGCTAAACTTGATTCTCAAATCGCGAGGGATGAGCAATGAAACTGGAACTGGACATCAACGACGACAATCCGACGCCTAAATTGGGAGCCGCGCTCATCGCCGTGTCGAGTGCGCTAGACCTGAGCATCGAGAAGCTTGCTGAAGAAAAAGGAACGCTTGACCTGTCATGGCTCGATGAGCTTCGACAACAGTCTATTGTCGCCGCTAAAGGTACGATTACAGAAGACATCTCGATAGAAACCGAGGCGGACGCTCTTGGGTTCGCTATCGAGTTGATCGATGCGAAATTTCAGACATTGCGCCTCGGCCTTGTTCAGAAAAGCACAGACTAGGTTGCAACCCGATAGGTTGACCAATGCCAGCCCGCCATTCGGATTGAACATCACGAATTCTGACGACATCACACGCCCCGCTTTTGGACGATACGGAAGGCAATACCGCTGACGATGTTGCCCGATGACGTTCCCGACTGCAGTGAACCGGGCATGATAATGCACGAGCAAGCCGGCCGCGCGAGCGTACAAGTCGCCCCGGCCGACACGGACACGGAAAGGCGCGGAAACACCTGAAACGCGCCGGTTGTCCCGCCCGCCGTCGCAACGACGTTTTCGGAGACTTCGACAAAGGCATGCGTTCCGCCAGAGGTGACGATTTGGATCTTGTCCCCGATTGAGAGGCGGTATCCTGATGGCAGCCCCCCAAGCGACAGCGATCGACCATTCGCGGCAACTACAGTCACCGTCGCCCCGACAAGCCCCGCTCCGCCTGGATCGAGCTTCGGACCGCAGAGATACGGGTCACGAAAAAGAAACGGTTCCTGCACGCCGAGAAGCCCATTCACAAGCGCCGAGATCTCGTTCGCTTCTGGCAGGCGAACAGGTTGCAGTGCGATCGCCGCCGACCACAGCGGTGGGGCAAGCTCAGCCTGAAACACCACACCTGACCCGACCCCGGACAACTCGTCGTTTCGCCGAATTTCCCAGCGCATCGGCAACAGCGGCAAATGGTCAAAAAACTGAGCAAGCGTCTTCATCAGCCGACCCTGTTCGGATTGCGTTGGATCTGCCGTATCCGGCCGGGCAGCTCATGGCGCGAGAAATTATCGATCTGCGAACGCACTTCGCGCGCGATGGCCGCAGCGTCGTTCGGGCTCGTACCTTCGGGCACCGCGATACTGATGCCACCGAGATTGATATTGTTGACCGTACCGCTGGCGTTGGCGACACCTGCGGAAAGCCCGGTTCCGATGCGATGTCGTGGTATCACCTCACCACCGCGCGGCAGGTTCACCAGTTCCGGGCCCCGCTCGCCGACGAGTGCCATGCCACCCTGGGTGAAATTCGTTCCGGTCGCATGGGCAGGCAACAGCCCACCAAGCAAGCCACCGCCGAACAATCCGCCGAGTGGCCCATCACCGAACAATGCGGCTTGCGCAGCGGCTTCCATCAACCGGCTGATCAGCCTGTCGAGTGCATCATTGCCGGTTTCGATCACAGGTATCAGTGATAGAAAGCTATCGCGGGCGCTGTCACGGAAGAAGTCAGCAGTTTCGGCGGCCTGCTCCTGTTTGTCTTTCTGATCCTCGATCGCATGGGTCAGATCGCGGATCGCTTCCCGTTCGTCATCGGTCGCGGCCGCGCCGGCACGGCGAAGGCTCTCGAATGCTTTCTTTTCCTCTGCCGTCATTCCAAGCATCTGCAACTCGTCCTGCAATGCCTGGATAAGATCATCGACCGCTTCGCGTTCCTTCGCCGCATCCTGCGCTGCCGTCCGGCTTGCCTTCTGGCTGGCGTCACGCGAAGCTCTGGCCGCAAGGCGGGCCTCGGCCTCAGCCCGGATCATTTCCTCCGTCGGCGCGCCGCCCGCATCCTCATAGAGTTTCCGAACTGCTGCCATTTCCTTTTCAAGGGCAAGCTGATCGGACGTCATCCCATTCTGGCGCAGAAGCTCGGCCGTAACGGCGCGGTTTGCCGCAAGCTTTTCTTCCAGAATTTCCCGACCGGCATTGTAGTCTGCATAATCATCGGAGGCGCTTCGGCGCGTCTCGACGCCGATGGGATCAAGCTCGGTCGTACCGCCGCTATCGTCGGGCACCCACCCTTCCCCGTCGCGCCAGACCATCTTCTGCCCCATATCGACGCCGAACATGTTTCCAAGGCCCGTCCAGATATCCGCATTGCCGGCCTTCTCCAGAACCTCGTCGAGCGACTTTCGAAAAGAACCAAGGTTCGATACGAGCGCCGATACCAGCCCACTAATTTCTACCAGGCTGGATTTGACCCGGGTTCCGATGACAAGTGACATCGCTTCCCATTCTGCATTCACATCCTCCGCCTTACGCAGCAACTCCTCATCCATGACGGCGCCCATATCGCGGGCTTCCTGACGGGCGTCGGCAATGCTCTGTCCTGCATCATCCATCAGAGACGAAAACTGCTCGGCAGCGGTACCGCCGAACAACTCGTCAAGCACTCGAATTTGCGCCGCACGGTCGAGTTCCATGATCTTGCCAATCAGGGTTTCGAACATCGTTGCAGGATCTTCCAGCATCCGGGTCAGTTGCCGGGCAGAGAGGCCGAGACGCTCGAAGGTTTCTGCGGCAGAACCGCCGCCCGTCTTCACGAATTCATCCGCGCGGAGTTGCATCTCTTTCAGGCCATCGGTCAGCGCGTCGACCCCAACCTTGTTCTTCACGGCCGCATATCGCAGTTCCTGGAAGGCCTCGAAATCTACGCCGGCGGTCTTTGCGGCCTTGCCGAGATCCGTCACCGCATCGACCGCCTGCTGCGTTGCCGCCACGAATGAACCGATGCCAAGTGAAGCGGCAAGGCCACCCGGCCCGCCGGAGAGCATGCCGAACAGCGAGTCCGCTCCGCCAATCTTCGATTTGATCGACAGGAACGAACTCGCCGTGTCATTGGCCGCCGTGCGGGCTTGCATCCGTATCCGGGTCATCGCGCCCTTGAACTCGCGATCGTCCGCCCCGATCGTGACTGGAATGTCCGGTCTGCTCATCTCGGTTATGCTTTCCTGCGGATGGACTTTTGCGAACCATGGCCGGCGACGATCTCGCGAATGCGAGTATGGCTTACAGGAGAGGTCTGTGCGGACCTCCCCGCAACGCCGGCAATGGCCATGGAGAGTTCGGAGGGCGTGGCGGCCCAGAAGGTGGCCGGCGACCAGTTGAGCCGCTCGGAAGCGACCGCGAGTTCGAACAGCGTCCGGACGTGATCGGCGATCAGGACGCCGGTTGAGGCTTTTTTCCGGTGACGGCGGCCTCCACATCTTCCAGCGGCGACGAGGTTTGCCGCAATTGGTTGCCGGCCTCTATATGGGCGGTCAGCGCTTTTTCGATACCAGTGCGCCAACTTGCATGGTCAGCGGCCGAGATGTTTTTGCCGGACAACACCCGGGCGGCAATCTCTGCCCTGCCCTCGTCATCGTCGGCAACGGCAAGACAGCGGATCGCACACGATACCGCGAAAGGTTCGAAGCCGAGCAGCCGCTGATAGACCTCGTCCATGGTCCGGGCGCCGATGGCCTGTGACAAGCGCATCAGGCCGGCAAACGTGACGGCAACAACGATGTTCTCTTTGCCGATCGTCACCGCCGCTTCGCCGCGCAGTTCGTTGGCGAACGCCGTCATTAAGCTGCCGCCTCGAAGGCGACGTCCCCATCGAAGACGCCGGAGAGATCGCAGGTAAGCTCGCCGGTTTTATCACCCTGGAAATTCGCAGAAAGTATCCTCATGAAACCCTCGAAAATCCCAACAGAGGGCACCGATACCTGATACTCCGCGAGCGTCTGGGCAAGTATATCCTCCAGCACAAGCGCCTGGGTAGCCGAGCTGACATAGGCGCCGGAGCCGGACCAGCGCACAGACTGCACTCCGCCGATCGACGAATACCGGAGAACACCGCCCGGGTTGTCACAATCCGGTTTCGTGGTGTCGACCTCTTCGTTGTTGATGTTGAGTGAACGCTGTTCGACAACACAGACGATGTCGAATGATTCCGTAGCGTCGTTCTTGCGTTTGATGATCAGTTCGCGGCCCAGTGCCATGGCAGGTTCCTTTCAGGGAGAAGCGCGCTCACCAGAGCGCAACAATATGTTCGGCGGTCGTACCGGTGGCTTTGACGCGGCGGTAAACCCCCAGCACGTAACCAACAGGATGGTTGTGCAGCGTCACTTCCGTGCCGCCCATAGTGATGCCACAGACGTCACCCTCGGTACCGAGATAGAGCGTCGAATATTGCGGCAGATCGGTATCGTCGTTCGGCACGACAGGCGCGCCAAACTGGAAGGGCTGGTCGAGACCTCCCTGTTTTTTGGTGAAAGTTGTCATGAAAATAACTCCGTGTTTGCCATTCCGTTCGGTCGACATTTCATGACCGGCGGGATCTACGTTGTCTGCTCGTGCCGACGGACGTGGCCCATAGGAGGCGCCCATCCGGACCGGAGCGGCCTTGGCAGGCACTGTTTCAGCTGGCTATGCTTCTTCTGCCGACAGATACCGAAGCGTGATGGAAGGATCGGACATGGATGCATACGGACATCTGCGGATACTGGTCAGCCTCATTTTGGGGCTAGCGATCACACGGGTGCTTTCAGGTCTGTCCCGACGATTGCAGGAACCGGACAAAACCGCCGGCATGCCTGCCCAGATTGTCTGGTCGCTGGTTCTTCTTTTCGGCGCCGTTCACTTCTGGTGGTGGGAATTCGCTCTTCGCTTCATCAGTCAATGGAACTTCTGGATTTACATATTTGTCCTGTCGTACGCCTCGTTGTTTTTCCTGATGTCGACCTTGCTCTATCCCGACCACATTCAGACGAATGCTGATCGAGAGGATTTTTTTATTCGCCGCAGGTATGCTTTTTTTGCCCTGTTTGCGGCCTCTTTCGCGTTCGACCTGATCGACACGCTTATCAAAGGTCGGGACCACCTCACGTCTCTGGGCATTTGGTACGGCGTCCGGCTCGCAGCCGGAACACTGATCGCCTTGATCGCGATGAGAACTGAAAACAGCAGGAAGCTGATGTGGCTGGGTTTGATCTGGCTTGCAGGGAATATTATCTGGATTACCGTGCGATACAGAGCGCTGGACTGAGCAAGTTAATTTGACCGCGACATCCTTCAAATTTCTTTGTCTGCGAGGGTCAAGCCCGGTACACAGCCAGTCGCTTCGACCCACCATTCCACAGGTCAGGTCGCTTGACTCATAGGCGCTTCCGAGACACATCACTTCTTATGACAGTCATGAGCCTCAATCTCCTCACTCGACGGGTTTGCCTTATCGCAGGCAAATAACCCCCGGCCTGGTTGCGTCGCGCCCCGGCCGCGGGGCAATGGCACTTGCCATCTGGCGCGTGGAATGCCGCCAATCCAGCGACATCAGATCCCTAAAATCGAGATATCGCCCAGTCTTGCGACCCTGTGTGCTGACGGCTGCGGCAAGGAGATAAAACTGTGCTTACCAAGAAAAAGAAACTGCGAAAGCCCGCGATTGTTCTGACCGAAACAGATCACAAGCGGCTGTCGCTGCTGGCGGAGCAATCCGCTAATCGCAATTCCGAAGTCGCGGAATCAATCCTTATCGAGCTTGAACGCGCCCGAATCGTCAAGGATGAAAAAGTTTCGAAAAATGCTGTCCGCATGGGTTCTTCTGTGCGCTTCACGACGGACCTTGGAGAGGACCGACAGGTCACTCTGGTATACCCAGGAAACGCTGATATTGCCGACGGCAAGATTTCGATCCTCACCCCGATCGGAGCCGCATTGATCGGCCTTTCAACGGGACAATCGATCGATTGGGAAACGCGAGATGGCCGCGCGTGCCGCTTGACCGTAGAAACCGTGGAGCAACCGACTTGAATCTGCCAGACGTGCATCACGAGGCTTCGAACTCTGGATCCGTCGCCACCGTCTTGTAGTCACCGACAAACGTCAGTGACCCAACTCCAAGCGCAACACCGGTCGACCTGTCGACAAAGCTGCGGGTTTCCGACAGCGTCAACTCTACGACCAGCCCGTCGAGTTTGATCGCGCTGCCGAGCGCTGTTTCCACCAGCACGGCAATGCGATCGAACTCGATATCCGGCTCTTCCGCCTGGAAGTGGGCAATCACATCGATCGGCAAGCGCCGGTCATAGCCGACTTCACCATTCGGCCCAGCGCATGGGCGAACCTCGGCAGTTTCCTGATGCTCCGCCCATGTCGCAGTCAGCGCCGGCAGCAGGCTTTCCCGGATCGCACTGGTGCGCGCCCGCTTGACCTTGCCCTCACCGGAAAATTCCGGAATGGCGGACAGGCGTGCGAGGATCGCATCGAATATCCGGGTGCGAAGGTGGGCCATCAGATATCGCCTTTTAGCCAGAGGTTCAGCATCGCCCGCCCGTCATCGGTTAGGTTCCGGATCCCGTAGGTCGTGCGGTCGATGATGACGGTATCCCGTTCACTTTCGAGATCATCCAGCCCCGTCGCCGGGACCGAGAGCACATGGGTGACTGCCTCGACATCCTGCCGGCCGAATGCGTCGCCAAGCTCCAGCTCACGCTTCTGCCGCAGAATGCCGCGAACCGAGTCGGAGCGTTGGACGCCGCCAATGGTGAAGCGGCAGTCGACATTCCCGAACGTGCCGGCGAAGGCATCGCCCATTCCGGCAAAGATCGCCGGCCGTTCGATCTTCATGCCTTGTCCTTGTCCTCGTCGTCGCCGACATCATCCTCAGCGGCAGCCTGAAGTTTCTTCAGCTCGTCGGCCAGCGTGGCATTGTCCTCGGCGAGCTGGTCGCGATCCTCGGTGACCTCCTTCAGCTCGACCTTGAGCGCGGCAATATCCGCCTTCAGATCCGTCACCGGCTTTCCACCATCGGTTTTGGCGACCAGCACATCGCGTTCCTTCGTTAGGGCCTCGACCCGGTCGGCGAGCTCGTCACGCTCTTCCGTGAGCGCCGCTACCCGCTTATCAGCCGTGGCATCGGCGGATTTTCGCCATTTGCCGAACACCTGTTCGAGGTTGTCGGCATCGGCCTCGCTGAGACCGTTTTTTGACAGCGGCACATCCTCGCCGGGCGCATAGGTTTTGGTGCCGATCCTCACCGTCGTGTTGAACTTTCGTGTATTAGCCATTGTTATCGCTCTTGTTTCTTCCTGTTTATGTGGGGCGGGCTCGATACCCGCCCGGCCCGTATCAGCGAACGAGCGCAAACAGGCTGGCGTTCGGCTCCGGCGCAATCGGCAGTGGCGCGGCCTGCGTCTGGATGATCGTGCGCGAGGGGTTCTTCTCCCGCCACATGTCCGGGAACCGCTCCATCGGCACCAGCGCCTGATCGTCCAGAATGGCGCCATAACCGAAGTGGCCCATAAAACCCTGCGGATCGAGAACGCCGACGCCGAAGGTCGGCCAGAAGTTGCTTTTCACGCCGCCGACCGTGTAGCCCTGCGAATACTGGATGAAGGTGATCTCGCCGATCTGACCGAGTACGGCCGAGTATTTGCCCTCGGCACCTGTCGACACCGGACCGAACTCCATCGAGCCCGAAGCTTGACGGCGATTATCCAGCATCTTCTGGAAACGCTCGGACCGCTTCAGCAGCGTTGCCGCACCCGGCCCCAGTGTCACCTCACGCGCTGTAAAGCCGTCAGTATTGGCAAGAAGCGCGATCCAGTCCTCGACATCGTCATAGGGGTCCACACCGCTCTCGCCCCAGCGGGCAGCACCCGACAGCGCGATGGTGAGCTCGGTCGCCCGCTGGTAATTGACCGTCTGGGTCGGATAGTTCTCACCTTCGACCACGACCTGCCCGGTGCGCAGGATTTCCGAGCACATGTGCTCCTCGCGGCGCGTGATGCGCATGTCCTGATCATCGATGATCTGGGCGATGTTGTAGGCATAGCGCTGTTCGGGTGAGACCGCACCACCGATATTCTCACCCGGCATGCGGATCAGATTGCCGGAAGGCCGCAATGTGTTCTGCGGCTTCAGATAGGCGGGCTTCAGACTGGTGGCCTGGAAGCCGCGATTGGCGGCATCCTTGCCCGGCACATCCGGATGGACGAAGGGGGCAAGCTCGCGATCCGGCAGGATCCGGTCGAAGACGATTTCTTCCTGCTCCGAGAGAACCGTGGTGGCGAAGTAGCGATTGCGCAGAAAGGCCTCAGGCCGGTCGCGCGGCGGCAGAACCGTGACCAGTTCCGCCGTATTGAGAAGAAGATCACTCATAGTATTGATTTCCTGTGATGTTCCGGGACTGCGGAAGAGGTTCAGTCGAGCGTGCGCACGAACAGCGCGGCACCCTTCCGGCGGAAGGCCTGCTCGACGCTTGCGGCGTCATGACCGGCGCCGAGGGTGAGCTTCGAGGCGTCGACGGCCGCACCGAAGTACGCCTGTGCCTCGACATCACCGCCGGACGCGTCGACATCAAAGGCCAGAATGCAGTCGGGATCTTCCGAGCCGTTACCGGCCGCTACGAGTGACAGCGTGTGCTTTCCGCTCGCTGCGATCTCGCCCAGCACTGCGCCGCGCTTCAGTTCCTGACCACTGGCAATGGTGACGGTACGGGTGACGACCTGGACGTCGCCGACGATCAGGTCATTGGGGGCAAAGCTTGCCGTTTCCATGGGATCATTCTCCGGTGTTGCGGCGACCATGCCGCGCATTGATGGCACCGCCGACAGCCGCCAGCAGCGATTTTCGTTCCGAGGTGGCAGACGGCGCTCCGCCGGCGCCGAGCTTCGGGGTTTTGCCCGCCATGCGACCGGCAAGACGATTGCCGCCGGCCGAAGCCGACGGCGTCGAGGCATTGAGGATGGCGCTCGCCTCCTTCGCCGAATAGGCAGTGTTGAACGCCAGATGGTTGGCAAGCTCGGCATTGGCCGAGGCCTTGGGATGCGTCAGGATCGCCTGGATCCGGGAGCGTTCATCGGCACGGGCAGATGCCTTCGCCGAAACCGGCTTTTCGTCATCGCCCTCGGGATCATCGCCGGGCGCGCCCTCGCCTTCCGCTTCGGGCTCGGGATCGTCGCCCTCGGCATCCGGATCCCGGTTCTCTTCTTCGAGCACTTCCGGCGGGGTTTCCTTCTCCGGATTGTCTTCCATCCGGTTTCCGCCCCTGCCGCCGCGCATGGCGGCGAGCACGCTCGCGGACAGGCCGCGCGTGACATTCGACATATCGATTTCCTTTGTCGTTGATGGTTCAGGCCGAACGGCCTAGTTCGGTCCCGAAGGCGGCAAGCACCTGCGAAGGACGGGCGACGGCGTCGGCAAGCCCTGCCGAGACCGCCTTTGCACCGCGATAAACACCCGCCTCGGTGGCAAGCGCCTGGTCTTTCGAAAGCCGCCCGGCGCGGTACCGGGCGACCGTTTCGGCAAATTCGACGCGCAGCTCTTCCAATTCGGCAAGCTCTCGCGTCAGCACATCCGCCGGAATGGCTTCGTATGGGTTCAGATCGGCCTTGTACTCGCCGGCCTTGAGGATCGTGACACTCAGCCCCTCCTTCTTCAGCCAGCCGCTGACATCGACATGAACCGAGACCACGCCGATCGAGCCGCAAAGGCCGGTGGACGGCAGCACGATCTGACGGGCGGCGGCGGCCAGAAGATAGCCGGCCGAACAGGCGTGATCAGTCAGAACCGCAATGGTCGGTTTCACCTGCGACAGCTCGAAGATCTTTTCCGCACAGTCGAAGGCGCCGGTAACCTCGCCGCCAAAGCTGTCGACCTCGATGACCGCGCCCTTGATGCTGTCATCCTCGCGGCAGTCATCGGCTTGAATGCCGATCCCCTCATAGGAGGTCATGCCGCAGGACTTGCCGATCCACCGGCCTTTGTTGACGAGCGAGCCCTCGATCTCGATCAGGCCGATGCCTTCCATCGGACGATGGACACCGCAATAGGTCTTCTCGCCCCACATGTCGGCATCATCGCGAAGCTGCTCGCCGATCAGGCCCATTTGGCCTGCGTCCGCCTCCGGCAGGCCGAGGACACGCGGGGCAAAGGCCCGGGCAATCGTGTCGGCCTTGGCCGGCTGCAGCATCAGCGGCGTGTTGAACATGCGGCTGGCGATTTCGGGATAGTTCATGGGTTCAGCCTTTCCTGCCGACCGAGGGGATACCCAGCGGATGGCGCCGCGCGGAACGGGCACTGTTCCGGCCGTTGACGCTGTCTTCGATCTCGCTGTCCTGATCAGCCTCATCGAGCGGCGGACCGCCATTGCGGCCGGTCATGTCGCTTTCCATTTCCGCCGGGTGCTTCAGGCCGAGGCTGCGATAGTAACGGGCCTCGCGGGCAAGCTGGTCGGCATCCATCTTCCAGTCCCTGCCCTGCTCTGCCGATTCCTGCTGGAGCGTCGTCAGTTTGCGGTCGAGCCGTTCGCCAGCCGCCTGTGCTTCCCGCAGCGGATCGATCCAGCCCCGCCCGGGCCCGATCCAGTCGGCATGACACCATGCCGCCGGGTTTTCCTCGAAGGAGACGGCACCCGCCGGCAGTTCGATCAGGCCACGGTCAAATATCTCTTCAAGCCAGGCGCGATAGATCGGCGCCATGAACTGAGCGGCAAAGCTGCTCTTCTTGGCGGTGAAGCCGCGCCAAATCTCTAGAAGCGCCGCACGCGCCGACGAATAGTTCACCTGGCTCCAGTCCATCGTGAGCTGCTCATAGGTGAGCCCGACGGCAGACGCGATCTTTCGCAGTGCCGCGTTGACGAACACCTCGAAGTTGGCGTTCGGATGCTCTGGCTTGGTCAGCTCAGCCTTCTCGCCCGGCAGCAGCGTGTTGATGCGGACACCGGGAAGGTTGATCGGGGCTGCGCCATAATAGGCCTTCTGGGCTTCCGACATCTCGCCATAGATTCTGCCCAGCGCTCCCTCGCCGCCATCGGCGTCGAGCGCTGCCATCATCTCTTCCGGATCGAACGGGGTTTCGATGAAGGCGGCCATGATCGCATTCAGCATCGCGGCCTGACTTTCAAAATCCTCGTAATCCGTGGATTGCTTGATGGAGCGCATGATCGGCGCCCAGTCGGAAGCCCCCCGCGTCATGCCCGGTCGCTTCGGATCGAAGGCATGAACCACGACCGGCCGGCCCCATTCGGTCGACCGGCTGACATATTCCCATGACCAGAGTTTAGTGTTGCCGGCATAGACATCGCCTGGGTGGCTCTTGCGAAAATGATAGCCGACCGGCGCACCGTAATCGTCAATCGCGACACCATCGCGCAGATACTCGCTGTCTAGCCTGCCCTTCGGGTTCGAGCACCGGGCCGGGTCGATCAGATGCACCGCCGTCGAAAACAGCGGCGCATCTTCCTGCCAGACGATCACGCCAAAGGCCTCGCCCTCCGGTCCAAAGCGATTACGAGCGGCAAGGCCGAGGATCCCGGCCATGTTCTTGGTGCGCTCGGCATCGCACCACATATCGACATCCTGGGTGTAGTCGCGCCACAGCCCTTCAATTTTGGTGGCGATCTCTTCGGCCTGGTCGAAGGTGAGATTGAGCGTTGTGTGGTTCGGCCGGGCAGCCAGCTTCCAGCCGGCGCCGATGATGTTGTCGACAAGCCGCGATGTGCCGGCCGCACCCCAGCCGTCATTGCGCGCCACATCGTTGAGGCGATCGACCAGCGTCGAACGCGACGCCGACAGCGCCGACTGGCCGGAGTAATTGCCGGCATGCCAGCCGGCAAAGCTCGGGTGATTGTAGGATGCGCCCTGATAGGCTGCCCGCGTCACGGCCTCGCCCGACACTGTCGCGGTCATTTGCCGGTTGCGGGCAGCCTGCAGGCGGGCGGCGTTGCGCACATTGGCGGAAAGCGGCCTGCTGTCTGGTCCGAGGATTTCCACTGTCATCCGAAGCTCACTCCCCGGCCGCGCGGACGGGACGACCGGCGAAGCCCGAGATTCGTTTCGAGATCGCGGATATAGGCCCGAAGCGATCCCCGGTCGGCGCCGCTGTAGGTGACGCTCTCGCCGTCATAGGAAAGCGTCACCGCGCTCTGCCCGATCTCCAGCCTGTGAAGCGCAAGCTTCGCCTCGCCGAGCCGGGTTTCCAGCGTCAGTCGTTCGTCAGTCGAAACCATGATGTCTGTCCTGTCTTAGCCCGGCCGGGTTCGTTGTGCGGCCCGTTCCGCCCGGCGCATGGCCGCTGCGACCCGGTCGGAGACCGGTGAAGCCGTCGCGGCCGACGGCTGTTCGGCGGTCGTTCTGCCGGCATCGCTGACGGCCTTCACCGCAAAAGCAAGATTGCCGATTAGGTCTTCGAGATCGCCCTGCGCTTCCGGTTCCTGCCGGGCGAGTTCTTCGGCTCGCGCGCCCCATTCGTCATCCGACCAATAGGGAACGCCAAGCCGGATGGCAGCCGCCCGCGACTGGTTGAGCATGTCGAGCACTTCGTTGCGCTGGCCTTCGGGTAGTTTCCACACCCAGCGGGGATAGCCGTTGCGGTCCTTTTCCTTGACCCGCACCTCGGATGTCGCCTGCTGGTAGAAGACATCGCCAAGGCCGATGGCAAAGCTGATGAAGCCGGGCTGTTCGGGATCATCCTTCCGGAAATCGCGATAGAGCCCCATCTTCATCACCGAGGCATTGAAGTTGTAAAACCGCGTCGACCACTTCTGTTTCTTCGGTTTGCCGCGCTTGTCATATTCGCGGACATGGCTGAGGAGCGGGGCGGCATCGCGATTGTCACCGCGCACCATGATCACCTTCGAGCGCGGATGGCGCCGGGCCCAGAACCACACATCCTCGGTATACGCATTGCCGTCGATCGCGACACGGTCGACATCGCGCAAGCGTCCATGTTCATCCGGCCAGCGTTTTACGATCAGCCGGTCAAGCGCTGCCATGACCTCGGCTTCCGAGATATGGCCGGAATGCTCGCGATAGCCCGCCAGATGACTGCCGGCCCGACTGTCGATCACGCCATAATCGATGACCGCGCTGCTCTTGTTGCGGCCCCAGCCTCTGAGCAGCCATTCGACACGATCGCCCTGGACGTCGATACCGATGGTCAGCGCCAGCATTGCGGCCGGCACAATGCCGCGCCGGAAGCCGGTTTCCTCGGCACGGTCGCGCAGGTCTTCCCAGGCGATCGCCTTGTTGTCGGCCTCAAACGCAAGGCCGAGCGTATCGTTGAAGAACACCTGTTCGGCGCCGGCGCCCTTTTCTTTGTCGTCGGCGCCGCCGGACTGGACCTTCAGCCACGCCCGCGCGATCGCCTCCCAGCTTTCGAGCGGCGAGTAAGGCACCCAGATATGGAACGAGCGGTGATAGCGTGCCCGTTCCGGATATTTGGCAACCCACCGCGCACCGTTCTCCGGGTCCACCATCCACTGGCGATGATGCTCGCGGATCTCGCAGCCGCAATGGACACAGACAAAGTGCGCGAGCTCCGGGTGCTGCGGATCGAGATGATCGCGCATGTTCTCCCATTCGAGCGGCTGCAGCTCATGGCAGTGCGGGCACGGCACATGATAGCGTTCCTGCGTGCCGGCCAGATAATTGGCGGTGATCCGGCAGCCGGGCGCGATCAGCGGCGTCGAGATCTTGAAGACCTTGCGGTTGAAGAACGCCTTCGACCGGCTGTCGGCCTGACTTTCCGGATCACCCGCGTCGTTATAGACCCATTTCGCAAGGTCATCCTGCACCTGGGAGCGCGGCGAGATCATCGACAGGCCAGCAGCGGAATTGGCGCCTGCCGCCTGTACGGCGCCGCGCCCGTCTGTCCTCTCCTTGTAGAGGATCGAATTGCCGCCATCGCGGCCGGCTTCCGGAAACAGCGCCCGGACAGAAACGGTCTCCCGCAAGAGTGGCATCAGCTTGGTCTTCGACCAGCGCGAGGCGTTTTCCTCGGTCGGATGGACATAGAGGAAATCGCAGGGGTCGAGGTCGAGCGTGCCGAGCAGAAAGATATTCGCCAGCACCGTGCCGCCCACCTGGGCGGACTTGGCAAGCGAGACGATCGAGCACGGATCGTCCGGTGAAAGCGCCCTCAGGATCTCCGAAAAGAACGGGAACATGTCCTCGCGGTAGGGACCCGGAAACGCCGAGATCCGTTCGGAGAACACGATGTTCTTTTTCGCCCAGCCGAGATAGTCGACCGGCGGCGGCGGCTCGCAGGCACTCGCCAGCGCTTCGAACATCAGCTGCGCCGGATTAAACAGCATGGTCATGCAGTGTCGGTCTCTTCGATGATCAGCTCGGGTTCCTCGTCGCGACGTTCCCGGAAGGTTACGGCGGCCTGTTCACGGATGTCCCGCCATTTGCGGGTGAGCGTCTTCAGGATATCGCGCTGCGGCAGGTTGAAGACCTCGGCGAGAGCGCCGGCGAGATCAGGTAACCCCTGTTCCATCACCTTGAACGCCTCGGAGGATGCCCGGCCGATCTCGCGGCGGACATCCTCGGTGCGGGTGTAAATCCCTTCCTCGGCTTTTTCCTGCCGCTCCATCTGGGCGGTCTTGTACTTCTGCTGCTGCAGCCGCTCGCGGGCGAGCTGCTCGGCGAGGTCCTCCTCGTCGTCTACGACGGGCAGCGGACGCAGCGGCACTTCCGCCGCCGCGCCCGTCCGCCGTCCGGCGCGCGGGAAATCAGCCTGTCTGTTCCATGATGCTGTGGAGGCTTTTCCGTTGGCGCCGAACCCTTGGGAGGGATCGATGGTGAGGCCCAACTGAGCGATCGCGACATCCGGGCGGATGCGGGCAAACCGCCCCTCGCCCTCGATCGCCCGACCATGGATCTGGCCCGCGCTCAGATATTGCGAGATACGGCCCGCCGAGACCGAGATCAACGACGCGAACTCGGCCTTGCTCATGCTGTCTGGCGTGGTTTCCATGGTGGCTAAACTCACCCTGTCTTTAGTTTAGGCTTGGACTTTAGGCTTCTGTTTCGGGCTCAGACTGGCCAACCCGCGCGGTGCCAAATACCCGCGTGGGCAAGGGCCCCGGGAAGGACCCACGGTTTTTCTGAAGTCTCGATCAGACGGGGCGGCGCGTTGACAAGCCCGAAGTTTTGAATATGACGGCCTGCTCGCCTTTACGATCAACGCAAAGCAAGCCATGGCCGTCTACGTCGATGATATGAAATGGCCCTTCCGGGGCATGGTCATGTGCCAGATGCTCGCCGACACCACCGATGAACTCCACGCCATGGCTGATCATCTCGGCATGGAACGCCGGTGGGTCCAGTACCCAGGCACGGCAAAAGAACACTACGACATTCCGCTGTCGCGCCGCGTGATCGCCGTCGAGGCCGGGGCTGTCGAGGTGAGCTGGCGTTTCATGGTCATCTTGATCCGCAGCCGGCGCTGACGCTTCCGTCAGCTGTTTGCATACGCCTTGCGGAATGCCCGCGAGAACGTTCGGTCCTTCTTCTGGCGCACAAGCTCGGAAACAATCTCATTGAGTTTCAGACGCTCCGAATAGGACGTGGCCCTCACAAACAGGATCACCGGATAGAACTCCCGGTCACCGCGCCCCGAATACCAGACACCGGGAAACAGATCGTCCCTGCCCTGTGGAACGAAGAACTGATAGGGCTTGGCCTTGCGCTTGCGCCGCGTCGAACCGCTCGAAACCCGCGTTGCCCCTGCCCCGCGATAGTCGATCTGCAAGTCCCGCATCACGCGGTTGAGAAACCCTTGCGTCATGTTGCCATATCGATCTAGCGGCGTCCGATCCGCTGGCACAGCCACGTGGTTTCGGGCCATAAGCCCCCGGCCGACCAGTTGCTCCTCGAATGACTTGTGCCGCCGCATCCCGCCATGGATTTCCGGGCCAAGGTAGGCAGCGGCCGGCAGCCCGCCCTTGCGCCCAGATCCTCCAACCACCACAGCCGAAACCCGGTTGGCCTCGCTCGCCTTTTCGTAGACGATCCCGCGAATGGCCCGCGCCGTCGGCCGGTCGAACACGACCTTCATCTTCGCCCGCACTGCCCGCATGCCGTCATCGGCCAGCCAGTTCAGCGCCAGCACTTCCGCCTTCGGCAGTTCCCGCCGTTGTGCAGATGTCAGCTTCGCCTCGAAGCGCGAAAGGTCGATGTCGATATGGGCGGAGATCATGGAGGAATTTCCCTTTGCCCTAAACGCAAAAAGGCGGACCGCTTTCACGATCCGCCTGCGGCGAGAGGCAACGCAATACTGCCGAGAAACCATCATTTTCAATTTTTGGAGAAGGCATAGCTCACGCACTGGCCCTCAATCGCATCTGCCGATCGGCTATCGTAAGGGCGGGGTTCGGGCGCGAGAGCGAAGGTCACTGAGAACCGAATCAACCAATGGCTCTATAAAATTCATAACTTTTCGAGAATTGCAAGAGGCAAATTCACAGGCGTTTTCTGCCCGAACATATCGACCTCGACGACAACATCGCCCTTCCCCTTGCTGTTGGGCGTGACCACCTCGGCCTCAAGCCCCGCAAACATTCCCTCGCCGATGCGCACCCGCTCGCCAGCGACAACCACGATCTTCGAGACCCGCTCCCAGTCGAACCGACCATCACCGGACTTCTGCATGATCCGGACAACTCTGTCATTTTCCAGCGCGAACGGGCTGAGCCACCCGCCCAGTATTCCGCGCACATGCTCGAACCCCAGCAGCGCATGCACCGCCATCTCCGACCAGGCAAACCGAACCATCACATAGCCGGCTATCAGCGGGATATCCTGCGGCGGCAAAACCTTGTGCCGACGGCGGCGCTTCGGCCCCTTCCGCATCGGCGAAAGCGCCTCGGCCCCGCATTCCGTCAGCGCTTCGCAAACGACCGGCTCCCGGCCGGTCATCACCTGCAACACATACCACGGCGCATCCTCCGCAGCCTTTTCCGCCAGCGCTGACCGCCCGGAAAGGCGGATCAACCGCAGCCGGTCCTCAAATTTCAGGCCATAGGCCAGATCGACCGAAGCTCCGATCTTCCGATACTCTGTCATTGAGCCGCCTCCAGCTGTTTCGTCCTGTGCAGTTTGTCGAAGAACGCCGTCAGCGCCTCGCCCGGCGTTCCAGCACCAAGAGGCGGAAAGTAGACCCATTCCACCCGCCCCATTTCCGGCAGCCATGGCCATCCGCGTGCGCTATGCTCCGCCTCCCAGGCAGCCCACAGATCGCCACCAACCCGCACCGCCTCGAAGTCAGCTCCAAGCAACGCGATTTCACCGGAAACTCGGGTGCCCTTGCCGGGATAGCGAGCGGCCTGATCGTTCATAGCGTTCACGGCTGGCCAGCCCATCTTGCACATCCGCTCGCGCCACAGCGCCTTGCGGTCTGCCCGCCCTTCCGCAATTTCCAGCTCCTGAAACCGCGTCAAGGCAGGCAGCCGCGCACACGGCTCACAAAGCCTGGCAAAGCGCTCCGCCATCCATGCCTTGCCGAAGGTCGCAGCAATCACCGGCCCGGAAGAGCCTTCCGCGCCTTCCGGAACAGCCGTCCAGCGCCTTTCGCGCAGATAGGTGCTTGCCGCAAACTTCACCGTCCGCCCGTTCATGGCTTCGAACGCCAGAAAAGCCGGTAGCATGGCGTCGGCCCCTTGTCGCTCCGCCGGCTTCAGCGCCTGCCATTCGGCAAAGGCCCGTTCGTCACTGTCATCGCCAAAGGTCGGCCATTGCCGGTAGAATTTCAGAAAGGCACGGCGCACGGCCTTGCGGTTCTCGGTCTCAGTCATCGAAGCCTCCACTCAGGGTTCGCGCCTTCGCGGCCGTGCCCAGCATCGCCCGCACGGCAGCAGCCTTCCGTCGGCGGCGCTCGCGCTCCTCCGGCCCGATCTCGCGCCGGCTCCTCTCCTCCTCCCGCTCTTTTGCGGCTTCCGCATGTTCGTGTTCAATCCGCAGCAGCTCCCTGTCATGCTTCGCAGCCGCATCGACAAGCGCCGAAAGCTCTGCGGGCTTAGGCAGGAACGACTGGAATTTCGGGTATCGGCCAAGCCGCAGGTTCTCGAATACCCGGCGAAGCGCACCGATCGGCTTGCCCCGCATCGCTTCGGCGTAGAACTGACCGGCCTTCTCGGCGTTGACGCTGTCGGGGATAGCAAATCCACGGTCCATCAACGCATCAAGCATGAGATCGGACTGCCGTTCGTTTGCCGGCTCAAGAGCCTTGCGCAACCTTCCAATCTCCCCGGCTGATGTCGATAATTTTGCCATCTTCGCTGCCATCGTCCTGTCCCATCCGTTTGCGCAAACTGTCCCGAACGCGCTGATTGTGATCCCTGATTTCGTCGCCGCGTGAAGGCTTGGCGGGCGAAGCCCGGGCGCCACCCTGCTGGCGCTCCTGCATCCAGCCGGGCTCGAAACCCTGCCAACCGCGACCGATCATGGTTTCCGCCGCAGCATCCGGATCCGGCATCAGCGCAAACCGCCGTGCGAGCAGTTCGGCTGCCCGGACGGTCAGGTTCTTCCGCAGCGCTTTGCGATGTTCGATGACGGCATCGGCAACCTCCGGCGAAAGCACGTCGCAGAGAACCGATCGGGGCGATTTCTTTTGTGTTCCTTTAGGAACACTTTCTTTCTTAACTCTGGCTTCTGGCTTTAGCATTGCAGCTGCATTGCATGTGCTATGCACCTGCATGCTCGCTTCATTGTTTTCATTGCCTTTTTTCCAGCGTTTTTTTGCGGCCTGTTTTTTGTCTTCAGAACTTTTTTCGCGAAATTGAAATTCTTTTTCCACGCGGCGGTTCCAGAGACCGCCCTCGGAACGGATGATTTTCCCGTCATCGAGGAACACATCGAGGTATTGGGAGAACACCTTTTTCGTGCAGCCGCACTGCCGCGCCAGCCGCTCGTGGTTCTCGCTCAGCGGCTCGCCGCGTTCATACATCAGCGCCAGCAGAGTAAAATAAACACCCATTTCCGCCGCCTTCATGCCGCGCGTGGCAGAAAGCCAATCGGACATATAGAACCGCACATATGGCATCTCGCTCATGGCAAATCCTCCATGAATCTAGGCATAAAATTATAGCAAAATACGATTTCAATCTTGCGCTCAATATCGCCTATAGCTATATTGAGTACATGAAGACGATCCGTTACACCAAGGTCGCGATGAAGAGCATTCAGCGCATGCAACCAAAGCGCCGCAACGCAATCATTGCCAGGATCGAAGCTTACGCGTCGGGTGAAACGGTCGATTTGAAGAAGCTGCAGGGCAGCCCCTATTTTCGCATCCGCGTCGGTTCCGACCGTATCATTCTTGATGATCAGGGCCTGGTCGTCATGATCATCGATGCAGGGCCGCGCGGCGGCATTTACAAGGATTGACATGCCATGGGCGAAGTTCAGAAAATCACCATAGAAGGCAAGAATTACGTGCTCCTGCGCGAAGCCGATTACGATGACATGATCGACAGCCTGCACGCCCGCGCGGTCATGGCCGGCGTGGAAGCCGGAGAAGAGACCTATCCGCACGAACTCATGGTCGCGCTCTCCGATGAAAGCCAAAGCCGGCTGCGCGTGTGGCGCAAATACCGAGGCCTGACCATGAAGGCGCTGGCAGAAAAGGCCGGCATTTCCCAGCCCTATCTGTCGGATATCGAAAACGGCAAGGCAGATGGCTCGATATCGGCCATAAAGGCGCTCGCCGCTGCCCTCGATGTCGATATTGATGACCTTGTGTAAACGCTGATCCTCGCTCATGAGGCCACCTCCAGCACATCACCAAGGGCCTCAGAAGCTGCCAGGGCCGCACCGCCCCATTGATCCGCCATTGCGTTGGCAATGCCCGGATATGTTCGTGATCTGAGCTGCCCGCGGTCAGGTCCCGGCGAGGCCCGATGCACGATCGACCATGTCTTGTGTTCATCCGTGCCCGCATTGGGTGGCAGAAGCCGCTCTGTTTCAGTCAAGGCTGGCAGGCCCCGCAGGTAAAGTGAGGTCGCCTTGAAAGCGCGATCGCCAAACCACCATGGCTGCACGGTCTGGGCCGGCTTCTGGTAGTTGACGATCCGCTCTTTGGCATGCCGGTGCATCACCGGGTTTTCAATGGCCACCCGGTCAATCGGCGCATTCCAGCAGGCAGAAAACAGCGCCGCGCCTTCGTCCAGCAAACGCCACATGATGGCCGAGCGATCGGCAACGGAAAGAACCGGCCACGCCTGCTTCTCCGCAGGGAGAGCCTCGTTCGGTGCATTCTTCGGCGGGCCTGAGAGCCAGCGCACGCCGCTGTTGCAGAGCCGCGTGCATGGCGGATGCATCACGGCCAGCAAATCCCAACCGTCATCGAGAATGTCGCGGACATCGCAGACAATATGCCGGTTGCTGCCATCTTCGGCCGGCAGAAGATCACACGACCAGACATCATGCCCGCGCGAGGCAAAGGCACGACGCACCACGCCGGAAGTTTCGCAGCCGACAAGAACACGTAACTCGGTCATCCCGCCACCCTCCGGTGCGCCCGCCAGGGCGGAAGCTCCTGAAGAAGCTCGAAGATACCCTCGGCAAGCGCGGCGCATCTCCGCTTCTGCGGCCAGGACAGTTCGCCTGCGCCGTTGGCATCAGACATCCGACGTTGCCCGATAGCATAGGCGCGGGCGTCCTCTGCCGAGATCCGCTCATTGCCGCAGCACACCGGGCACCGGCGCCGGCCGCTGGCCAAATACCCCTGCCCTGCACAATGCGGGCAGACAATTCTGGTAATCCTCACCTCCCTCACAGCTTGCCCTCCCGGATAATCCGGTTTTGCTGCGCGCGGATTTCGTCGGCGCGGGCTTGCAGATCGAGCGACGTATTGTGCAGGCGCTTGCCCTGCGTGGTATGGGCGACAAGCTCGGCGCGAAACTTCTCATAGTCAGCGGACCATTCCGAAAACCTGCGACGATTTTCAGCGAGGTTCGGGTTTTCGTTTGCCGGACCAAACATGAAATCGCGCACCTCCGCGACCCAGGCGCAAGGCACGCCCAGATCGCGCGCCACCAGATCATCCGTCCATGGCGCGACATAGCCCTGATCGTCGTAGACATCGGCAATCTTGTCGGCAACGATGCGCCGGTCCTCGCGCTGCATCTGGGGCGGCGGCTCCGCTTTCGATGTCGACACGGTCGTCTTTTTCACAATGGTTTTCGTCGCCATCTTATGGCTTTCCTTTCCTTGATTTTGGTGATCGGGATCGCAGGCAAACGGGCGATCATCGCAGTCATTGCCCAGGCAGGTCAGGCAAAAGGTAAAGCCGCAACTATCAACGATCCTGCAGGGGCTGGTGCTGAGCGGGCTTTGCGTTTCGCCGGTCATGTCAGACCTCGCCGTCGCATCCGTGCGTCTTGCTTTCCACGGTGTGGGCAACCCGCATGAAGTTTGCGTATTTTTCGAGGATCTCTGCCGCTTCCCTTGGATCGACCTTGCCGTCGGCAACGGCCTGGATCATGGATTGAGACAGCGCGTGAAAAGCGTCCTGAAACGCCCCTATATCGGCGATGCCCAGCCCGCCGGCGGCACTGTCAGCTCCATCATCGCGCACAAGCCGATAACCCTGAAGCCGCGCCATCTCGCCGACGATGACTGGCGCGCCGGCCTCCAGATCGGCCTCAACGGCAACGTCGATCGCCATAACGAGCTGGGTTTTCCGGCTGGGATCATGGGTCCAGCACTTCGAAAGTTGCCCCTGTGTCACCCGCGTGACATATTGAAATCGCTCCGGCCCGCCACCCTGCACAACCGAACGGCGGGAAGCCTCGCGCAGGCCATCGACAGCTTTTTGCGCCAGCAAACGCTGCATCACTGCACCTCATTCTGAGAATTATTTCGGGGGAAGCATTCACGGCGCCGACGGCCTAGAAACGCTACAACTGTCCAAATAAAAAAGCGTATGGGTAAAGCCGTAACAGTCAGAGCCTTCCGCAAGGAACACACCATTGAATACGGGAGTACTTCTCGCAAACCCTCTGAAAGCAAACGGACTGAAGGACTTCTCATCTTGAATCCCCCAGGCTCCAATAGATGTCCGGCCGCAACCTCTCCCGACAAATGCCGGTAATTTTCTCCGCTTCCGAAAGTCGCTTAATGGGCAAGGGAGGCTCTCCCTTTTCCCATCTCAATATGGTGGTGCGATGCACGCCAAATTCGGCAGCAACAACGGCAAGGGCTTTACGGCCGTTTTTCCGGTATTCTGCAAATGCTGTATTCGTCTCCATACCAAACGAGTGGCATTTACTGCAACTTTTGTAAAGTGTTTCCGTGGCACTTTTTGCCGACGATAACTTTTCGGCCTAATGGTAAAATTTGCCACATGCCAAACGTCACACGCATCCATAAAGACAAGCAGCCCATTCGACGGCACTACATCGCCGAATGGCTGGAAGCGCGCGATATGTCGCCAATGGAACTGCTTGCAAAACTCAATGACCCCGAAAGACCAATGGATCTCGCGGAGGTCGACAAGAGCCAAGTTTACCGCTGGCTGAAGGGTCAATTACCCCACCCGGCAATGCAAGCCCGTATCGCTGGGGCTCTGGACCTTGAAGACGATCCGTCGCGACTCCTTAGATCCCCCGACATTGACTGGATGACACACTTTTTCGAAGGACGCTCACGCGAAGAAGTCGAGCGTATCAGAGCAACACTTGAAGCCGCCTTCCCCAAGCAGAAAGACGGCACTTCAGGCTGATTTATCCCCTACCAGCCAAAGTCGAGGCGAACCAACCTGCCGAATCAATGATATCGGCAGTAGCATTTTATGCTACTTTTCCTCTGAGGTGTGCTTGCAATAAGTAGCATTATTTGCCACTCTTCACCTCACTGGACAGACCCGCTGTCCGCAACCCGCCGCAACTGACCTGCCTAGCTTCGTCATTGCGGCCCGTAAAGGTGGGGTCACAATGGCAAAATGCTCTCACGAAATTCATAGACTTACGATGCGCAGTTCGCACCCGTTGACGAATGACGACTGCACCGCCCTCCGGCGCATAAGCGTCACCGCCATTCTTTCTGGGCTAGCGATTCTCATCCTTTTGATGGTGCATCAACTCACCGAAATCGAAGCTGCCATTGCAGCATCGAATGTTTAGCAACATGCGCGCTGAGCAGACACCAGCGAAAGGCCGTCTTGCCAGCTATAGAACCCTCGTAGCTGGCGCCGCAGCGGTCGAACAAGTAGCAGCTGAACGCGACGCTCTGCATTTGGAGATCACCATTGAGGAGCCGGGAGGATCCGAGTGCATCAGCACCATCTCTCACTCGTGCCCGGTATCAAATCGAGAATTGCTGCTCAAGCATGTCGAAATTCCGGCCGACCTGATCCGCATGATTGACGCTGCAGCAAAACTCGATCGGAAGCGCCGAATCGAAATTGAGCGCTTGCAGATGGAGCTGGAGGCACGAGGCGGCAGGCCGGCGAAGAACTATGCCGCCGAATGCGCCATGAAATGCAGCGATCCGGCTTTCAAGGCGTACATGGAAGCCCGATACGCCCTCGCCCGCCCGCTGACAGACGACCGCGTCGCCGCGCGCGTGCGCTCGGTCCTCGCCATCTCGAGTCGAACCGAACTGAACACAAGCAACGAGGCTGCCGCGCGCTGGCGCGAGATGATGAAAGACTTTAACGCCTGGAGGAAAAGGTAACCATGGCACGCCGAACCATACCATTCACACTGGACGCCGTTAAACGCGCCATCATGGCTGTCAAAGCCGCAGGTGTCGACGTTCGCACCATCAGCGTGCGCCCGGACGGCACGGTTGTAATCAATGGAGATAACGGGAATAATTCGCAAAACGAGCTCGCCGACCGGTCGCAACCGGAAAACCTGAATAGTCTCGATGACTATTTCGCCTGGAGGGAGAAGGATGCGCGTCGTGACAGAGCTTAAGGGCGTGCACAGGGTCAGGAAGAAACTGGCCAGCGGAAAGGTCGTTTACTACTACTACGCATGGCGCGGCGGGCCACGCATCAGCGCAGATCCCAAGACAGACAAAGACGCCTTCATCGCCGAATACCGCCAGCACGAGCTGGCAGCTTCAACGGAAGGCGTCCTGACACTCGAAAGCCTGATTGACCTGTTCACCGGCTCGGAAACGAAGCCGAACCCCGACTTTCTGACGCTATCTGCCTCAACCCAGCGCGATCACCTTTACGCCTTCCGCCTCATAAAGGCGCACTGGCCCCGCCTGCCCGCGCGCCTCACCCAGCAGCGCGGCATGAAACGCGATATCAGGGACTGGCATAGATCTTTTGCGAAAAACCCTCGGAAGGCAGACAAGCTCCTGTTCTCCCTTTCCAAGGTTTTTTCGTATGCGATCAAGCACGAATACATCGAAAAGAACCCCTGCTCCGGCATAGACCGGCTCTATCGCGGATCAAGACGGGAATTCGTCTGGACCGACGAGATGGTCGACAAGGTCCGCAAGCAGGGAAAGCCGCACATCGTCGCCGCAATGGAAGTCGCCGTCTACACAGGCCAGCGCCAGGGCGATATCCTCGCGCTGAAATGGCCACAATACGACGGCACGCACCTGTCGCTGAGACAGGGAAAGACCGGCAAGCGCGTGAAGGTGCGACTGCACAAGGATCTGAAAGCCCTGATCGACCAGCTCAAACAAGCCGCCGAAGACCGAAAAGTCCGTTCAGCCAGCATCCTGACCAACAGTCGCGGCCGCCCATGGACACAGGACGGCTTTCAAACCTCATGGCGAAAGGAAATGATCCGCCTCGGCATCAAGGACGTCACCTTCCACGACCTGCGAGGCACCTTCATCACCGCCCGCCGCCGAGAAGGCTCCACCATAGAACAAATCGCCAGCATCTCCGGCCACACTATCTCCGAAGTCCGCTCAGTCCTCGAAAAGCACTATCTCGCCGACGATCAACAGGCCAGCGACGCGGTGATTTTGCGGATGGAGGAAAACAGCCGATCATAGGTCAGTTTTTTTTACAACGTTTTCCTGCTAGGGCAGTATTGTCGCAATCGGCTTAGGACCCACTTATGCCCTTGTCTCCAAATGAAATTCGGTCCCGAGCGGCGAGCTTCGCTAGGGAATGGGCCGGCCAAGGATATGAGAAGGGGCAGACCCAACTCTTCTATCGAGAATTCTTCGAAGTCTTCGGAGTCCCGATTAAGAGAGTGGCGACTTTTGAAGAACCGGTCAAACACGCCGACACCAGCAAACGCGGCTTCATTGACCTGTTCTGGAAGGGCAAATTGCTCGTGGAGCAGAAGAGTATGGGCCAAAGCCTTATCAAGGCTAAGACGCAAGCTCTGGACTACTTTCCAAGTCTCAAAGACGAGGACCTCCCAAGATATGTTTTGTTGAGCGACTTCCAAACCTTTGAGCTCTACGATCTAGAAGCTGCCGACGGGGAGGAAGGCGAACTCAAATTTCCTTTGGAGGAATTTGCGAAGCACGCACACAAATTCGGCTTCATCACCGGTGTCGAGAAGAAAACGTTCAAGGATCAAGATCCGGTGAACATCGATGCTGCCGAGCTGGTTGGCGCACTGCACGACGCCCTAGAAGACTCCGGCTACACGGGGCATGACCTTGAACGTTTCCTGGTCAGAATTGTATTCTGCCTCTTCGCTGACGACACAGGCATCTTCGCCAGAGGTATTTTCGAGGACCTGATCGAACGACGCACAAATCCGGACGGATCAGACCTTGGGGGATGGATCGCCCAGCTCTTTCAAACGCTTGACACAGAGAAGGGCCCGACCCGGCCGAAGACCCTAGACGAGGATCTGGACGCTTTCCCATATGTTAACGGCGCTCTGTTTAAGGAAACCCTTCGTCTGCCGTCGTTCAATACCGAGATGCGAGATAGGTTGCTTGACGCCTGTCGGTTCGATTGGTCGGAAATATCGCCCGCTATCTTCGGCAGCCTTTTCCAATCCGTCATGAACCGTGACGAGCGGCGACAGATGGGCGCGCACTACACCAACGAAACGAATATCCTGAAGACTATCCAGCCACTCTTCCTCGATGGTCTATGGGAAGAGTTCGAGCGCCTAAAGTCCCGCAGCATGAGGGACACCCGGCGAAAAACTGAACTCGAAAAATTCAGAGAGCGCCTGGGCTCACTTCGTTTTTTGGACCCCGCATGCGGCTGCGGCAACTTTCTCATCATTGCCTATCGAGAGCTGCGCATTCTAGAAATTGAAATCGTGCGCGAGCTAATCGACTACCAGAGGGATTCTTTTGGTCAGTTCAACGCACCATTGGACGTTTCTGATCTTTCACGGGTCAATGTCGACCAGTTCTACGGCATAGAAATTGGTGAGTTCGCTGGGCGGATTGCCGAAACTGCGATGTGGATGATGGATCACATCATGAACAATCGGCTCAGCCTTGAGTTCGGCCCATATTACTCGCGCATCCCGCTCAGAAAGGCGCCGCACATCGTTGTCGGCAACGCCCTTGAGATGGACTGGTCGGACATTCTTCCCCCGGCCGAATGCTCCTACCTGTTCGGCAACCCACCGTTCAGAGGCCACCAGTACCGCACGGAGGATCAGCAAGCCGACATGTGGCGAGTGTGGGGAAGAAAGGGGCAAGTCAATCGACTTGACTAGGCTCAGGACCTATTAAAT